>CADCBS010000062.1 GCA_902799715.1 uncultured bacterium
GGGCGACCGACGGGCTGGCATGGCGGCGCGGTTGAAGAGCCGGAATCCCGCTTCCCTCTTCAAAGACCTCTTACGGAAGTTTTTAGTGCGTCAGCCCTTTCGCGGCGCGGGGGTTCTTGACTAACGGGGAAAGGATTGAATATACTTAACCTTTCACTAAGGCGCGGGAGGTTCCGCGCCGGAACATGAAAGGCAAAGAAATGGCAGAGCAGTCGAAAGTTGCGGAGCGCATCCGCATGTACCGCGAGCGCCTCAACATGGGCGTTGGCGAGCTCGCCGCCAAATCGGGAGTCTCCGAAGACGTAGTGGCGGCAGTTGAGTCTGGAGAGGTCCTTCCCGCCCTTGGCGTGCTTACGAAGCTTTCCCGCGCGCTCGGCCAGCGTCTCGGCACTTTCATGGACGACCAGTTCAAGCCCGATCCGATCGTCACGCGCGCCGCGGACCGCGGCAAGGCGGGCGCGCCGGCCCCGCGCCTCACCGAGGCCGGGTACTCCTACCACTCGCTGGCGCTCGGCAAGCCGGACCGCCATCTCGACCCGTTCTTCGTGGAGCTGCCTGCCGGAATGCCCGAGAGGCCGGCGTCGCACGAAGGCGAAGAGCTGATCATCTGCATATCGGGGCGGGTGGAGCTGGACTACGGCGCGGAGAAGACCGTGCTCGAGCCCGGCGACACCGCCTACTACAACTCCGTGGTGAAGCACGCGCTGTACGCGATGGACGGCAAGCCGGCGTCGATCTACGGCATCGTGTACATGCCGTTCTGAGGGGGCGAGCCATGTTCAAACTGTCCGATCCCTACGGGACGGCGCCGACGAAACCGCCGTATTCGCAGTCGGTCTCGTGCGGCGAGCCGTGGCACAACCTGCCGACGACGCGCGAATACACGCTGGGGCAGCTTCTCGACCAGACGATCGCGCGCTGCGGCGTGAACGACGCCGTGGTCTACGCGGACCGCGACTTCCGCCTGACGTGGTACGAGTTCGGCGAGGAGGTGGACCGCCTGGCCCGCGGCCTTATGGCGCTGGGCGTGAAGCGCGGCGAGAAGATCGCGCTGTGGGCGACGAACGTGCCGCACTGGGTGGTGCTGATGTTCGCGGCCGCCAAGATCGGCGCGATACTGCTGCCGCTGAACACCAACTACAAGAGCCACGAGATGGATTTCGCGCTGAAGCAGTCGGACGCGGAAAACCTGTTCATAATAAACGGCTACCGCGACTGCGACTACGTGCAGGTCGTGTACGACCTGGTGCCGGAGCTGCGCGAGCAGCCGCGCGGCGGCCTGCACAGCGAAAAGTACCCGTGCCTGAAGCGCGTGATGTTCCTGGGCGGCGAGAAGCACAGGGGCTTCTACTCGCTCAACGAAGTGATGGCGCTCGCGGTGGAGACGCCCTGGAGCGACTACATGGCGCGCCAGGCCGAATGCCGGCCGGACGACGTGGTGAACATGCAGTACACGTCCGGCACGACGGGTTTCCCGAAGGGCGTGCAGCTTACGCACCGCAACATCGCGAACGACGGCTTCTGGATCGGGGCGTGCCAGAACTTCTCGTCGCGCGACCGCGTGTGCATACCGGTGCCGCTGTTCCACTGCTTCGGGTGCGTGCTCGGCGTGATGAGCTGCGTGAACCACGGCTCCACGATGGTGTTCCTGGAGAAGTTCGACCCCGTGCAGGTGATGATGTCCATCGAGAAGGAGCGCTGCACGGCGGTGTACGGCGTGCCCACGATGTACATCGCCATACTCGACCACCAGCTGTTCGACAGGTTCGATTTCTCGTCGCTCCGCACCGGCATCATGTCCGGCTCCGCCTGCCCCGTGCACCGCATGCAGCAGACGGTTGACCGCATGAACATGAAGGAGATCACCAATCCGTACGGACTCACCGAGTCCGGGCCGGTGATGACGATGACCCGCTATTTCGAGCCTGACATCAACCGCAAGTGCGAGACGATCGGGCAGGCCCTGCCCGGCATCGAGGTGGCGATCATCGACCCCGAGACGGGAGAGCTGGCGCCGCTCGGCGCCGACGGCGAGATATGCTGCCGCGGCTACAACTGCATGCGCGGGTACTACAAGATGCCCGAGCAGACCGAGAAGTGCATCGACGCGAACGGCTGGCTGCATTCCGGCGACATCGGCCGCATGGACCGCGACGGATACTACTACATCACCGGGCGCCTGAAAGACCTCATCATCCGCGGCGGCGAGAACATCTCGCCCAAGGAGGTGGAGGACTTCCTCGGGACCATGCCGGGCGTGAAGGACGTGGCCGTGGTGGGCGTGCCTTCGAAGAAGTACGGCGAGCAGCCGGGCGCGTTCATAATACGCGCCGACGGCGCGGAGATCACGGAAAGCGACGTGGCGGACTGGTGCCGCAACAGGATTTCGTGGTTCAAGATACCGAAGTACGTGCACTTCCTCGGCGAGTTCCCGATGACGGCCTCGCAGAAGATACAGAAATACAAGCTGCGCGAGCTTGCGCACGAACTCTGGCCGGACGCATGAGAGCGACTCCTCTGCAGGAAATGCTCCGCAAGAACGTGCGGGCGCTGCGCATGTCGCTGGGGATGAGCCAGCACGCGCTGGCCCGCGCGGCGGGGATCACCCCCGCGCAGGCCAGCAACATAGAGCGCGGAAAGTCCTCCCCCACGCTCGACACGATCGTGCGCATCGCGATAACGCTCGGCGTGGGCGCGGACGAGCTGCTGTCCGACGGCTGCCCGATACTGCCGCCCGCCTCGGCGCCGGCAGCCGCCACTTCCGGCGGCGCCGGATATTCCATCGACGGCATGGACAGGCTGATGTCGAAGATAGCCGCCGGCGCGCCCGGGGCCGCAGTCCCGGAATACGAGCTTGCGGGGATCGAGACGATCGCGCGCGGCGTGTGCATCCGCGGCGGCAGGCTGCTGGTGTGCCGCGCGAAGGGCGCGAAGACGTGCTACCTTCCCGGCGGGCACATAGAGTTCGGCGAGACGGGGCGCCAGGCGCTCGTGCGCGAAATGGCCGAGGAGACGGGCCTTGCGGCGGAGACGGGACGGTTCATGGGCGTTGTCGAGAATTCGTTCCTCCAGCACGGAAAGCGGCACGCCGAGATAAACCTCGTGTACGAAATGTCCGTGCCGGGCGCCGGCGCAAAGGTGAAGGCGCTCGAAAGCTGGATATCTTTTTCCTGGGAGCCGCTGGACGGCCTCGACGCCGCCGGCCTTCTGCCGGAGGCGTTCAGGGCGCTTTCCTCGGGCGCCAGGGATTTCGCCTGCTGAGCGCGGCGGCGCGGCGCGTCAAGGGCGTTTTCCGGCGCCGGCCGGGCGGCGGCATTCCTCCAGGCGGGCCGTGAACGCGGCGCGCGCCTTTGAGAGCCTGGCGCGGAGCTTCGCGTAGGCGGCGTCGCGCACGGCGTCCCAGCCGCCGCGGTCGGCGATCGCCGCGAGGACGCGTTCCGTCACGCGCGGCCAGTCGCAGCGATCGACGCTTCCCTCCACCGTGCGGCCGAAGTTCGCGAGCCAGTTGGCCAGTTTCGATCCGCGGGCTATTCCGAATATCTGCGTTCCGGCGTTGGCCGCGAGAATGAGGAGGTGCAGGCGGCTGGACAGCACGGCGTCGCAGCGCGCGGCGGCTTCGACCACGGCCTGCGGCGTGTCGCCCTCTATGCATTCCACGCCCATCTTCTCCATCAGGGCGCGGTCGGTCTTGCGGTTCATCGGTATGCCGGTCACGCGCACGCCGGCGGCGCGGAAGTCCGCGATGGCGCGGGCCAGGCCCTCCATGTCGGCAACCTGGCGCTGGGTGGAGATGCAAAGCCCCAGTTCGGGGCCGGTCTTGCCGGCGGGCTTCGCCTGCGGCGGGTCGAGCAGGATGGCGGTGTCGGCCGCGACGTCAGCGCCCGGAAATCCGGTCGCGGCCAGCATGGCGGCGCTTTCGGGGTCGCGCAGCCACACGCCGCGGCATCGCGGCAGGATCGCGGCGATGCGCCGCGCGAGGCGCGCGCGCAGGCGGCGTTCGTACCAGCCGGCGAGCCCGAGGCAGCCCAGGGCGAGGCGGCGCTTTCCGCGCACCTTGAAGAAGGCGGGGTTCAGCTCGTCGTCCATGCCCACGCCCCACACGAAGGCCGGCACGCCGGCGTCCAAGGCGGTTTCGAGAAGGTCGAGCGCGACGCCGGGATAGTCCGAAAGGCCGGTTGCCCCGCACCACACGTACGCGTCGTGGCGGCGGACCTCCGCGGCGAAGCCGGCGGTCCCGGCGCCGGCGAAGCCGAACGGCGGGACGGTGCGGACGCCGAGGAGCGGGCCGGTGGAAGGGTCGGCGGTGGCGACGGTGATCTCCGCGTCCGGCAGCGACTCCTCCAGCATCTTCACAACGCAGGCGACGATGGCTTCGTCGCCTATGTTGTCGCATCCCAGCGGGATGCCGCCGAGGAGTATCCGCAGCCCGCCTTTTCCGTTTTCTCCCTGTGTTTCCACGCGGCCTGCCCTCACTTCCGGAAGAACTTCTTGGCGAGCCGCTTCAGCAGCGGGTTGCCCCTGATGAAAGAGTGGAGACGCCCGTCGCACATCCGCGCGCGGAACAGGTCGAGCGCGTTCACCTCGCGGCGCAGGTCGACGCCGCGTTCGCGCGCGAGATCCACGAGATGCCGGTAGAACATTTCGTCGTCCGCGTGGACGAGGGTCTGGGCGATGTAGAGCCGGCGCGCCTCGCGGCGGAACTTTTCCACGTCGAACACGGAGCGGAAAGCATCGGTCTTCCCGATGAGCTCGAGCGTGAGAAGGGTCCTGCAGCATTTCGGGCAGACGGAGCAGTTCGTGTCGAGCGTGTCGTGCGAGCTGCAGACGTTCAGGTATCGGGAGGCCGGCTCGTAGTCCGCCACCAGGACCGTCTTCTGCGAGCGGTCCATGAAAGTCCCGTCGTCGACGAAATCGAGCGTTTCGGTGGAAAGCCACGGCAGGATGAGCGGGTTGAGGTAGGCGATGTCGTCGGGGCGGCGTCCGGAACCGAGGTAGCGCCACAGCTGGGCGTACGGGTGGCCGGCGGACGCGAGGTAGTAGCGGCGTATGCCGCGCTGGAGGAAGAGCGCGGCGGAGACGGTCGCGAGGGTGGCGACCTCGAGGTGGCCCCACGGGTGGAACTCGTGGATGTTGGAGTCGACCGGGACGAAGGGCAGCCCGGCCTCTTCCGGGAACGGGGCGAGCTTGGCGTAGCGCGCGCGGAACTTGCGCGCGATGGCCTCGGTGTCGCCCGGTCCGCGCGGTATGCCGTGCGCGCCCACGTTGAAGAAGAAAAGGTGGGACAGCCGGAACCCCGGGGGCTCCGTGGGCGCGATATGCCGGCAGATGGTGGCGAACGAGTCGATGCCGCCGGAAAACCCCGTCCCCGCGGCCGCGGCGCCGGGGCATCCGGCGTCGCTCGTGGAGTCCGCCGACACGGATATGCGCTTCAGCCTGGCGTCGCACGAAGACAGCATCGGGATCAGGTATTCGTTCATGTTGTAGAGGAGGCGCGCCGACACCGTGCCCTCCACTTTGATGTCCTCGCCGTAGCGCATGGCCGGGTACAGCAGCCCGGCGAGGAAGCAGTTCGAGCTTTCCGTGTCGGCGAAGTCCGCGAACCGCTCCGGCACGGAGTAGAAGCAGGACGATTCGCGTCCGTTGCAGGACACTCCGGCGCGGAGGACCGTTCCGCCGGACGTTTTCTCTATCGAAGGTCTTTTTACGAGCATGTTTCCGCCTTTCGCGCCTGTTTCGCTGCAGGCGGCCGGAATTTTACCATGTCCGGCGGCTGTCGGCAAGCGTCCGCGCCCCGCCGCGGCGGATTGCGCAACGGGGGCGCAATATGGTAGACTGTCCGCCGAAACGAGGGGATACCATGCATAGAACCGCATCCGCCGAAGGGCAGAACAGGAAAAAGACGGCCCGGGCCGATTCCGTGGCCGCCGCAAAAAGGCCGCGCATACTTATCGTGACGCCGGAGATCACGTATCTTCCGGACGGCATGGGCAACCTTGCCGGAAGGATGTCCGCGAAGGCCGGCGGCATGGCGGACGTTTCGGCGTCGCTCGTGTCGGCGCTCTTCGATCTGGGGGCCGACGTGCACGTGGCGCTGCCGCACTACCGGCGCATGTTCCACGTGGACGCCGCGCAGCTCGTGGCGGACGAACTGCGCGTGTACATGAGCAGGATGCCGAACACGCGCATACACCTGGCCGAGGACCGCTGCTTCTACTACCGCGACCGGGTGTACTCCACCGGCAACGGCAACACCAAGCTCGCGCTCGCCTTCCAGCGCGAGGTCATAAACAACATCATCCCGGAAGTCCAGCCGGACCTGATCCACTGCAACGACTGGATGACCGGCCTGGTGCCGGCGGCGGCGCGGCGCATGGGCATACCCTGCCTGTTCACCGTGCACAACATCCACACGCACAAGCTCACGCTCGCCCAGATCGAGGACGCCGGGATCGACGCCGCCGAGTTCTGGGCGAACTGCTACTACTCGCGCCCGCCGTACGACTATTTCGAATCGCGCGACACGAACGACGTGGACCTGCAGGCGACTGGCATATTCGCGGCGCACTTCATCAACACCGTCTCCCCCACCTTCCTGCGCGAGATCGTGGACGGCTGGCACGACTTCATCCCGCAGTCGATCCGCAGCGAAATCCGCAACAAGGCCCACGCCGGATGCGCGATGGGCATCCTGAACGCGCCCGACCCCACCGACAACCCGGCGATCGACTCCAAGATACCGCACCGCTACACGCCGCAGAACCACGTCGAGGCGCGCAGGCTGAACAAGGTGGAGTTCCAGAAGGCGCTCGGCCTGGAGGTGGACCCCGACGCGCCTGTGTTCTTCTGGCCGTCGCGGCTCGACCCCGTGCAGAAAGGCCCGCAGCTGCTCACCGACATCCTGTACCGCGTGATAGACAGGTACTGGAACCGCCGCCTGCAGGTGGCCGTGGTGGCCAACGGCGCGTACCAGCAGGCGTTCAAGGACATACGGGACTTCCACGGGATCTCCGGCAGGCTCGCCGTCCACGACTTCGACGGCGACCTGTCGCAGCTGGGCTTCGCCGGGAGCGACTTCACGCTCGTGCCGTCGCTTTTCGAGCCTTGCGGCCTGCCGCAGATGCAGGGGCCGATATACGGCTCGCTGCCGGTTGTGCACAACACGGGCGGCCTGCACGACACCGTGGAGATGATGGACGTGCGGCGCGGCGCGGGCAACGGCTTCTTGTTCGACACGTACGACTCCAACGGGCTTTTCTGGGCGATCGGCAAGGCGATGGAGTTCAACGCGCTGCCGGCGGACGTGCGCGAAGCCCAGATTTCGCGTGTCATGTCGGAATCGCTGCACCGCTTCAACCACGAGGAGTGCGCGCGGCAGTACATCGCCCTCTACGAAAAGATGCTGAACCGCAGCCTGGTGCGCAACTTCGATTCGCGCGACCCGGCGGCGCGTTCCTGAACCCGGGGGGCGCCATGTCCGTGTCCACCGCGATCTTCCGCACGAGGCTGCTGGACGATCCGTACCTGCAGCCGTACGCCGCGCAGGTGCGCGAACGCTCCGAGCGCGCGTTCGCCCGCGGCTCCGCCCTCGCCCGCGGCCCCGGCTCGCTGGCCGAGTTCGCCTGCGCCCACGAATACTACGGCCTGCACCGCGCGAAGGACGGCGGCTGGACTTTCCGCGAATGGGCGCCCAACGCCTCCGCCATGTGGCTCGTGGGCGACTTTTCGGGATGGGAGCTGCAGCAGCGCTTCGAGCTGAAGCGCCTCGCCGGGCGCGACGTGTGGGAAGGGACCTTCCCCGCGGACGCCATTTCGCACGGCCAGCACTACCGCCTGGAGATGCGCTGGCCCGGCGGCGGCGGCGAGCGCATCCCCGCCTACGCCCGCCGCGTGGTGCAGGATCCTTCGACCCTGCTGTACAGCGCCCAGGTGTGGGACCCGCCGGAGCCGTACGTCTGGAAGCACCCCGAATACCGCGTCCCCGCCACTACGCCGCTCATATACGAAGCGCACGTGGGCATGGCCCAGGAGGAGGCCAGGACCGGCACGTACGCGGAGTTCCGCGACCGGATCGTGCCGCGCATCGCCGACGCCGGGTACAACACCATCCAGCTGATGGCGGTGATGGAGCACCCCTACTACGGCTCGTTCGGCTACCACGTGTCCAGCTTCTTCGCGTGCTCGTCGCGCTTCGGCACGCCGGAGGACCTGAAGAGCCTCGTGGACGCCGCCCACGGCGCCGGGCTTTCCGTGATAATGGACATAGTGCACTCCCACGCCGTGAAGAACGAGCGCGACGGCCTTTCGCTGTTCGACGGCACGCCATACCAGTATTTCCACGACGGCATGCGCGGCTGGCATTCCGCATGGGATTCGCGCTGCTTCGACTACGGCAAGACGGACGTCCTGCACTTCCTCCTTTCCAACTGCAGGTACTGGCTGGACGAATTCCGCCTGGACGGATTCCGCTTCGACGGCGTGACCTCGATGCTCTACCTGCACCACGGGCTGGGCGTGGATTTCACCGACTATTCGCAGTACTTCGACGCGTCGGTGGACGAAGACGCATGGCAGTACCTGCACATGGCCAACCGCCTGGTGCACGAGCTGCGCCCCGACGCCGTGACCGTGGCCGAGGACGTTTCGGGGATGCCCGGGTGCGCCGCGCCGCAGAGCGACTGCGGCATGGGCTTCGACTACAGGATGGCGATGGGCGTGCCCGAATGCTGGTTCAAGCTCGCGCGCGACGTGCGCGACGAAGACTGGTCGGTCGGCTACCTGTGGCACGAACTCACGAACCGCCGCTCCGACGAATCCACCGTGAACTACGTGGAGTCGCACGACCAGGCGCTCGTGGGCGGCAAGACGTTCTTCTTCCAGCTCGTCGATTCGTCCGTGTACTGGGGCATGGGCCGCGGCCAGCACGACATCCGCATCGAGCGCGGCGTGGCCCTGCACAAGATAGCGCGCCTCGCCACCATCGCGGCGGCCGGCCCCGCCTACCTGAACTTCATGGGCAACGAGTTCGGCCATCCCGAGTGGATCGACTTCCCGCGCGAGGGCAACGGCTTTTCGTACAGCCACGCCCGCCGCCAGTGGTCGCTGCGCGACAACCCGGACCTGCTGTTCAAGTGCCTGGGCGACTTCGACAGGCGCATGGTGCGCGAGTTCGCCTCGCGCAGGCTGCTGGACGGAACCGTGCCGTCGCTCGCTTTCGCGTCGGACGAGGACAAGATACTCGCGTTTTCGCGCGGCAGGCTCCTGTTCATATTCAATTTCCACTCCTCGCGGTCCGTGACGGACTTCCCGGTGGCGGCCCCCCCCGGAGGGAAGTTCACGCTTCTCTTCAGCACCGACGACGTGGAGTTCGGCGGACAGGGCCGCATCGCGTCTCCCCAGGAGTTCCTTCCTGCCGAGGAGGTCCGCGAAGGCGTAAAGGCGGCGTTCATCCGCGTGTATCTGCCGTGCCGCACGGCGATGGTGCTGGAGCGCACCGTCGGTTGAGCTCCCCCGCCGCATCAGGCGCGCCCTCCCCCTCCGCGCCCTCCCCCTCCGCGCCCTCCCCCTCCGCGCCCTCCCCCGGCGCGTTCGGCGTCTGGTTCGCCTTCGTGAAGATGGGCGCTGTCCTTTTCGGCGGCGGCTACGCGATGCTCGGCCTTCTCGAGCGCGAAATCGTGCAGCGCCGCAGGTGGATATCCTCGCGGGAGATGCAGGACTACTTCGCGCTCGCGCAGCTGCTGCCCGGCGTGATCGCGATAAACGCGTCGATGCTCGTCGGCAACAGGCTCGCCGGGCTGCGCGGCAACGTGGCCGCCGCCGCAGGCGTGGTAACGGTGCCGTTCCTGTGCATCGCGGCGTACGCCGTGGCGTACGACAGCGTGCGCACCCTGCCGGAGGTGGAAGCCGCCATGGCGGGCATGCGCCCGGCGGTGGCCGGGATGATCGCGGGCTTCGGGCTGGCGATGGTCCGCAAGGCCGGGAAGACCCGCCCGGCGCTGGCGCTCGCGATCGCGACATGCGCCCTGTCCGTCGCGTTCGACCCGCCGATAATCGGCATCCTCGCCCTGTGCGTGGCGGCCGGCGCGGTCTGGGCTTTCTTCGTGCGCCGCAGGGCGCGGAAGGCGGGAATGTGATATCGCTCGCATGGTCCCTTCTTTCGGCCTTCTTCAAGATCGGCCTGTTCACGCTCGGCGGCGGCCTTGCGATAATCGCGCTCGTGCGGCAGGAGACGCTCGCGGCGGGATGGCTTTCGCCGGCGGAGTTTTCCGACATCCTGGGCATCGCGCAGTCCACGCCCGGCCCGATCGGCGTGAACGCCGCCACGTTCACCGGATACAGGGTGTTCGCGAACGCGGGCTTCGCGCAGTGGCAGGCCGCGGCGGCGTCGCTGGCGGCCACGGTCGCGGTGTCGCTTCCCAGCGTGATAGGCGTGGGGCTGGGCGGCGCGTGGTTCGAGCGCCACCGCGACGACCTGGCCGTGACGTGCGTGTTCGCGATATTGCGGCCTTGCGTGGCGGGGTTCGTCTGCGCCGTGGGCGTGGCGCTGGCCGTGGAGTGCTTCTCCGGCGCGGCCGCGGCTCCCGGCGGCGCGCCCGGCGTCCCGGCGCGCGTCCGCGACGCCCTTGTATTCGCGGCGGCGGCGTGGGCCGGATGCTCGGGACGCTTCTCCCCCGTGTGGGTCCTCGCGGCCGGCGCCGCGGCCGGCCTCGCATGGACGTTCTTCTGAGAGGTCCCGTCCGTGTTTTCCATCCATGCGCATGGGAAACCTGGGAACGGCCGGAACAGCCGGCGGAAACGACTTGAGTGGCGCGCTTGCGGCGGCGCGCGCCGTCCGCGGTTCCGGTCCCGGCGAATCCGGTATGGATAAAACCGCGGTTTGATGGTATAATCCGGGCCGAACCCGGAAGCCGCCGGCCTCGCACGGAGCGCCGCCGGCACGGAATATCGCAGGAGGGGACGACATGAACAAGTTCATTGCGCTGTGCGGCATCGCGGCCGCTGCGGCCGCGGCAGGCGCGGCGACGGTGACCGAGACCGACATCGAGTTGCCTACGTATCCGTTTTCGGACCCGGATCCGGTGCCCGCCACGTCCGCAGCGCGCTATCCGTACTTCTTCTTCGACGGCACGAGCGCGAAGAGCGCGCCGAAGAAATGGAAGGCGGTGATCCTCGAAAGCGACAGGCTGAAGGTGACGATCCTCCCGGAGATCGGCGGGAAGATCTGGGGCGCCGTCGACAAGGCCACCGGGCGCGAGTTCATATACTTCAACCACGCGGTGAAGTTCCGCAACATCGCGCAGCGCGGCCCGTGGTGCTCCGGCGGGATCGAGCTGAACTTCGGCATCTACGGCCACACGCCGTCCTCCGCCACGCCGGTCGCGTACTTCGTGCGCGCCGGCGAGGACGGCTCCGCGAGCTGTTTCCTTTCCGACACGGAGCTGGCGTGCCGCACCACATGGCAGGTCGAGGTGCGCCTCGAGGACGGCCAGGACTGGTTCTCCACGCGCACCACCTGGTTCAACGGCTCCGGCTTCCACACGTCGTTCTACCACTGGATGAACGCCGCGTACTCCGTGCGCGGCAATCCCGAGTTCTTCTTCCCTGGCGCGTCGTACATCGGCCACGCCGGCGATTCGCACGCCTGGCCGGTGGACGGCGCCGGCCGCGACCTTTCGCGCTACCGGAACAACGCCTTCGGGACGCACAAGTCGTACCACGTGCTCGACGGCGACGCCAGCTTCTACGGGATATGGTGGCCCGAGGCCGGCATCGGCTCGTACCACGAAAACCCGCCCGGGCAGAAGTACGGGCGCAAGATATGGCTGTGGGCGCTCTCCCGCGAGGGCGGCATCTGGGAGGACCTGCTGACCGACGGCGACGGGCAGTACACCGAACTCCAGAGCGGGCTTTTCTTCAACCAGCCCGCCGACACGCTGAAGACGCCGTTCAAGCAGACGTCCTTCGCCCCCTGCGCTACAGAGACTTTCGAGGAAAAGTGGGGCGTGGTCCGCGACCGCGCCGCGCTCGCGGGCCGCATGGACGCGAAAAACAACGTGACGCGTCCGCAGACGATGCCGGAAGACTTCGACTGGTCCGGCGCGTACGGGTGCTACCTGAAGGGCATTCAGTGCATCCGCAGGCGCATGTACGGCGACGGCGAGAAGGCGCTCGGCGAGTGCCTTGCGAAGGAGCCGCACTTCATCCCCGCCCTCGAACAGCTCGCCGCGCTCGCGGTGCGGCGCGGAAAATACGCCGAGGCCCACGGCTTCGCGCGCAGGGCGCTCGCCGTGGACACCTACAGCCCGGCGGCGAACTACGCGGACGGCCAGGCGTTCTTCGCGGAAGGCGACATGCGCTCCGCGAAGGAGCGTCTCGGCATGGCCGCGCGCTCGCCGGAGTTCCGGTCCGCCGCGCTCGTGCTGTCCGCCAAGGCGGCGTTGCGCGAAGGCGACCCCCGGGCGGCGCTCGCGCTCGCCGGCAAGGCGCTGGACTCCAACGCCGTCAACCCCGACGCCTGGCTGCTGAAGCTCGCAGCGTCGAGGCTGGCGGGCAGGCCGGACGCCGCGCTGGCCCGCCAGGTCCTCGGCAGGATGCCGCTTTTCCACGCGGCGCGGTACGAGCTTAATCTCGCCGACCCGTCGTCGGAGCCGATGGAAAAGTACATGCGCTGCGAGCTGCCGCACGAGGTCTGCATCGAGGCCGGTACGTGGTACGAGGAGGCGGGGCTTTACGCCGACGCCGCGGCGTTCTTCCGCAGGGCGTCGTCCTCGACGCCAGTCGGCGGCGTGCGCCTGGCGTTCGCGCTCGCCGGCGCCGGCGACGCCGCCGCCGCGAAAGAGGCGCTCGACGCCGCGGAGGCGAAGCCCGTCGCCTTCGCGATGCCGTTCCGGCGCGAATCCCTGCCGGCGCTGCGCTGGGCGGCCCGGACGCGGAGCGGGTGGAAGTTCAAGTATCTGTACGCGGTGTGCCTGGCTGCGAACGCCTGGGACGGCGAGGCCGACGCGCTTCTCGACATGTGCGGGGACGCCCCCGACGACGCGGTGTTCTACCTCTACAGGGCGTCGCGCGGGAAAGGCGATGCGCGGCTCGCGGATCTCCGCCGCGCCGCGAAGCTCGACGGCGGCGGGCAGTGGCGCACCGGCTTCGCGCTGTACCGCCACTTCGCCGATGCCGGCGACTGGGAAGGCGCGCTGCGCGAGATCGAGCCGTACGCCGCGAAGTTCGCGGACGCGAACCCCGTGAAGATCGCCTACGCCAACGCTCTCGCGCGGAGCGGCCGCTGCGAAAAGGCCGTCGCGTACCTCAAGGGCATTTCGATACTGCCGTCGGAGTGCGGGGACGACGCGCTCTCCGCGTGGGTCTTCGCCTGGCGCGGCATCGCGCTCGACGCCCTTGCGCGCGGCGACCGCGCCGCGGCGAAGAAGGCGGTCGGCGAAGCCGTTTCGTATCCCGAGCGGCTCGGGCGCGGCAGGCCGTACGCAACGCCCGGGCGCGGCACGCCGGAAAAGCCCGGTCTTCTTGCCGGATGGCCCGACGAGCTGATTGAACTTCTGCCGTAGCGGCGGAAGGCCCGCCCTCCCCCTCCCCCGCCCCGCGGCCATCGAATCCATGATCAAGCGATGAAAGGGATAAAAGCGATAACAGGGATGAAAGCGAAAAGAGATAACAGCGATGGAGGCAGGTCGCTTCCTGTCGCTTCGATCGCTTTTATCGCTAAAATCCCTTGCCGCGCCATTTCAAAACTCCATTCAAGGAGAGCACCTG
>CADCBS010000063.1 GCA_902799715.1 uncultured bacterium
CGCCGCCGAGAAGGAAGCCGCCGACGCCGAATGGCGGCGCAGGTACGATGCGCTGAAGGCCGAGGCCGCCGCGGCGGCCTCCGCCGCGCAGGAGACGCAGAGGATTTCGGAAGGGAAGCTGGCCGAGGCCGAAAAGCGCCTTGCGGACAACGAGCGCGCGGTGCGCGAGGAGTTGCGCGCGGGCATGGACGAGACGGCCGCGCGCGCCGCCGCCGCCGAGGCGCGCGCCGCCGCCGCGGCAGACGAGATCGCCGCGCTCGTGAAGTCGTCCAAGTCGCGCGAAGAGGAGCTGCGCGGCGAAATCGAAGGCCTGCGCGGGAAGCTGAAGCAGATCCCGCCCGACGCCGACGCGGCGGCGAGCGTGTCTTCCGCCGTGTACAAGCTGATGCGCGCCGAGGCCGACGAGCTGGCCGCCGCGATGGAGACCGAGCGGCGCGAAGCCGAGGCGGCGCGCAAGGCGTGGTCGCAGCGCGAAAGCAGGATGCTCGCCCGCAGGCAGGAGCTTCTGCGGCGCATCGGCGCGGGCGTGGAGGACATGGCGCGCATCGCGGTGCGCGAGCGCCCCGACGACCCGCAGGTCGCGCGTCTGCGCCAGGAGCGCGAGACGCTGAAGGCCGAAGCCCGCCGCCGCGCCGAAGAGAACGAGGCCCGCGTGCGCGACCTGCAGGAACGGCTGCAGACGGTCGAGGCCGAGGCGCAGCGCCTGCGCGGGCAGGCGATCGAGGCGGACGCCGCGATGCGGCAGGCCGCGGCCGCCGAGGAGCGTCTGCGCGACCGCGAGAACGAGCTTCTGGAGGAGCGCCGCAGGTCGGCGGAAAGCTCGCGGCGCTGGGCGCTGGAGCGGCAGACGCTGAACACGCGCATCGAGACGCTCGAGCGCGCCTCGGGCATATCGTACCCGGGCGGCGGCGTGGACGGAGAGCCTCCGCGCACGCTCGAAGTGCCGTCGTGGATGGGATTCAAGAGCTGACGGGCTGCTGGGTATGCGCAAACTTCTTGCAGTGCAGGCCGCCGCGCTGGGCGCGGATTTCGCGCGGCGCAACGGAATGGAGCGGGTCGCCGGGATGGAAATGCAGAGTGTGCCGTCGGCCTTCCCGGCCGTGACATGCGTGGCTTCGGCCGGATTCCGCACCGCCGCCGGGCCGGAGTCGCACGGCGTGAGGGCCAACGGATGGCTCGACAGGACGCTTCTCGAACCGTGCTTCTGGAAGCAGCCGGCCGGCATAGTGCGCGGCCCGCGCATCTGGGACGGCTACCGCGCGCGCGGCGGCACGGTCGCGGTCGGGTTCGTGCAGCAGAGCCTCGGCGAACGCGCCGACGCCGTGGTCTCCCCCGCGCCGATCCACAAGCACGGCGGCGGGATGGTGATGGACTGCTATTCCTCCCCGCGCCGGTTCTACGAGACGCTGCGCGCGGGGAACGGAAAGGACTTCACGCTTCTCGACTACTGGGGGCCGCTCGCGAGCCCGCGATCCTCGGAATGGATCGCCCGCGGGTTCGCGCACTACCTCGCCTCCCCCGGCGCGGCGGGGTTCGTGTGGGCGTACCTGCCGTGCCTGGACTACGATCTGCAGCGCTTCGGGCCGGACTCGCCGCAGGCCGCCCGCTCCGCCGCCGCGCTGAAGGGCCAGATGGAGCTGCTGGCGGACGCCGCGAGGTCCGCCGGATACGAAACGCTCTTCTTCGGCGACTACGCGGTCGAGGCGGTCTCCGCCGGCGTGTCGTTCCCGAACAGGCTTCTCAGGCGCGCCGGGCTGTTCTCCGTGCGGATGGTGCGCGGCATGGCGTACCACGATTTCCACACGAGCGCGGCGTTCGCAGTGTGCGACCACCAGATCGCGGAAGTCGAGCTGTTCGACCCGTCCGCGGCGGCGAAGGCGCGCGCCTGCGTGGAAAGCGATCCGCTCGTGGCTTCGGTCGAAGACGTTTCGGACGCCTCGGGCGCGCGCCTGCGCATCGTGGCGCGGCAGGGCGCGTGGTTCGCGTACCCGTGGTGGGACGATCCGCGCGAGGCGCCGGAGTTCGCGGGCCATGTGGACATACACGCCAAGCCCGGCTTCGACCCGTGCGAGCTTTTCTTTGCGCGGTTCAATCCGTTCCGCGTTTCGCAGGACGCGTCGATGGTGCGCGGCACGCACGGGCGCGCCGCGCTGCCGTGCGCGTTCTATTCCTCCGCCGTGCATGGCGTCTCCGGCCAGTTCGAGGAGCTGGCGCGGGCGGTGCGGGCTTTCATGGACGGCGGTGGCAGATGAAATTCACGATACACACGTACGGATGCCAGATGAACGTGCGCGACTCCGAAGCCGTGGCCGCGCTGATGCGCGCCGCCGGCCACGAGCAGGCCGCCCCCGGCGAGGACCCCGATGTCGCGATAGTGAACTCCTGCACCGTGAGGGGCAGGGCCGAGAACAAGGCCATAGGCAAGACGGGCAACTTCCTGGCGGAAAAGCGCGCCGGCCGCGTGAAGGCGGTCGGGCTGATGGGCTGCGCCGTGTCGCGCCTCGGCGCGGACGTCTTCAAGATCCTGCCGGGGCTGGATTTCGCCGCGGGCCCGCGCCGCTTCGGCGCGATCCCGATGCTTGCGGAGCGCGCGCTCGCGGGCGGCCGCGAACTGCTGGAGCTGCCGGATCCCGACGAAATCCCCGGCTGCATGGACGCCCATTCGCCCGGCGGCTTCCGCGCGTTCGTCACGGTCCTGCTGGGTTGCGACAACAGGTGCAGCTACTGCATCGTGCCGGACGTCCGCGGACACGAGTATTCGCGCCCGGCGCGCGAGGTCGCCGCCGAGGTTGCGTCGCTCGCCGCGAACGGCGTGAAGGAAGTCACGCTTCTCGGGCAGTCCGTGCTGCGCTACGGACGGCGCAATCCGGCGTTCGGCCCGCAGGATCCGCCGTCTGCGAGGGGCTTTTCGGAGCCGTTCCCCCGGCTTCTCGAGATGCTCCAGGGCGTGGACGGGCTGGAGAGGATACGGTTCACGTCGGGCCATCCTTCGGGGTGCACCCCCGAGCTGGCGCGCGCCTTCCGCGAGCTGCCGAAGGCGTGCAGGCATCTGCATCTGCCGGTGCAGTCGGGATCGGACCGCGTGCTGCGCGAGATGGGCCGCGGATACACGCGCGCGGAATACCTTTCCGCCGTCGCGCGCCTGCGCGGGACGGATCCGGAGTTCGCCGTCACCACCGATATCATAGTCGGATACCCCGGCGAGACGGAGGCCGATTTCGAGGATACGCGCACGTTGATGGAAGAGGCCGGATTCGACAACGCGTTCGTTTTCAAGTATTCGCCGCGCGCCGGAACGCGCTCCGCCGCGCTTCCGGACGACGTTCCGGCGGCCGAGAAGGAGCGCCGCGACCAGGTTCTGCTCGCCGACCAGGACAGGCGCGGGCTCAAGCGCAACTCGCGCCTCGCCGGCACCGTCCGCGAGGTGATGGCCGAAGGCCCGTCGGCGCGCAACGCGGCGCGGTGGAGCGGGCGCGACTCCGGCAACAGGATCGTGGTGTTCGAGCCGGGCGCGGCGCCGCCGGCGCCGGGATCGACGGTGCGCGTGAAGATCGACCGCGCCGCGCCGCAGACGCTCTACGGCACGCTCGCGCCGTAGGGCGCGGAATCACCGGCCGGCGCTGCGCGGAGGCGGGGCGGAGAGGAGCGCCTTCGCGATCACGTCCGCCGCTTCGTCGATGACTTCCGGCGTGTGCGCGGCGGTAACGCTCGTGCGGACGATGGCCGCGCCTTCGGGCGTCGCGGGCGGGATGAACGGATTCACGAACACGCCTTCGTCGAATATCTGCTTTGCAGCCCCGAGCGTCTCGAACGTGCCGCCCGCCTGTATCGGGATGATCGGCGTGAAGCGGCGCATTGCGGATTCCAGCACGGGTATGCCGCGCGAAACGAACGCGGAGCGCGTGTATTCGGAGATGGAGCGCAGCTTCGACACCAGCTCAGGATGCCGCTTCAGGTGCCTGACCGCGGCGAGGGCCGCCGCCGCGCTCGCAGGGGACAGCGAGGCGGAGAACACGAACGGGTAGGACGAATGGCGCAGGAAGTCTATCACCTCGCGCTTCCCGGCCGCGAAGCCGCCGAGCGAGGCGAGGGACTTCGAGAACGTCCCCATTATCAGGTCCACGTCCGCGTCGAGCCCGAAGTGCGACGCCGTGCCGCGCCCGCCGGCGCCGAGGACGCCGAGCCCGTGCGCGTCGTCCACCATCACCGCGGCGCCGTGCTTCTTCGCCAGGGCGCAGATGCCGGGGAGGTCGGCCACGTCGCCGTCGACCGAGAACACGCCGTCCACCACGACGAGCGCGCCCGCGCCGGCCGGCACCGAGGCGAGGCGCTCCTCGAGCCCGGCCATGTCGTTGTGCCTGAAGCGCAGCATCCTGCCAAGGCACATGCGGGCCGCCGAATAGATGCTCGCATGGTTGTCTACGTCGCAGACCAGGCAGTCGTGGCGCCCCACGAGCGCGCTTATCACGCCGAGGTTCGTCTGGAAGCCCGTGCCGAACGTGATCGCGTCCTCCTTGCCCGTGAAGTCCGCGAGCTCGCGCTCGAGTTCGAGGTGGAGATCGAGCGTGCCGTTCAGGAACCGCGATCCGGAGCATCCCGTCCCGTACTTTTCGACAGCCTTGACGGCGGCCTCCACCACCTCCGGACACGTTGTGAGGCCGAGGTAGTTGTTGGAGCCGAGCATGATGCGGCGCTTGCCTTCCATCACGACCACCGCGTCCTGCCGGGATTCGAGCCGGTGGAAATACGGGTACACGCCCGCCTTGCGCGCGTCTTCCGCGCGCGTGTCGGCAAGGCATTTTTCGAACACCTGTTTCATGCCTGTTCTCCTGCAAGCGCCGCTTCCGCGCGTTTCGCGAAGAAGCGGGCGGCGAAGGCGCCGCTTATGTTGTGCCATACGCTGAAAATCGCGCCCGGGACGGCGGCCATCGGATACGCCGCGAAATGCGCGGCCGCGAGGCTGGCGGCGAGTCCCGAGTTCTGCATGCCGACTTCTATGCACAGCGCCCTGCGCTTCGGCCCGGAGAGGCGCAGCGCGGCGGCTATGAAGTATCCGAGGACGAGACCCAGGATGTTGTGCAGGGCTACCACGGCGAACACGGCCGGTCCGCCTTCGGCTATCCGCTGCGCGTTCGCCGCCAATACGAGCGCGACGATCGCCGCGATGGCCGCCGTCGACACGGCCGGCATGAAGCGCACCGCCCTGGCGGTGGCTTTCGGGCAGAACCGCTTTGCCGCGAAGCCGAGCAGGATCGGCAGGATGACCACCCAGAGGATCCCCACGAACATCCCGGCGGCGTCCACGTCCACCGTCTTGCCTGCGAGAAGCAGCGTCAGGGCGGGCGTCAGGAACGGCGCGAGAAGCGTGGAAACCCCGGTCATGCCCACCGAGAGGGCGAGATCGCCCTTTGCGAGATACGTCATCACGTTCGAGGCCGTCCCGCCGGGGCAGCACCCCACGAGCACCACGCCCAAGGTCAGGGCCTCGTCGAGGCCGAAAAGGCGCGCGAGCGCCCATGCGAGCGCCGGCATCACGGTGAACTGCGCGATGCAGCCGGCCGCGACGTCGAGCGGCCTGCCGAACACGACCTTGAAGTCGTCCGGCTTCGTGGCGAGGCCCATTCCAAACATTACGACCCCGAGCAGCACGCTTGTCAGCGTCCCCGGGGCCGTGAAAACCTCCAATATACTGTCCATGCCGGCGGAAGCCGTGTCTGCGGAAGCCCGCGCGTCCCGCGCGCCGGACGGGAATCCCGCGCCGGACGCCGCCGGGGCGCGCCGCAGGCTGTCAGCGGCGCACTTTCACTTTTTTCTTCTTCGGGCGGCGGTGGACGATTTTCTTCGGCTTGTTTTTGCCGTAGACCACGGTCTTGCCGCCGCCGAGCGTCTGGACCCAGCGGCCGCGGCAGTAGCCTATGCCCATGAAGTCGAACTTGCCGGACAGCATGTTCTTGCGGTGGCCTTTGGAGCGCATCCAGGCGCGCACCACGGCGCGCGGCGACTTCTGCCCCCTGGCGATGTTCTCGCCTTTCCACCTGTAGCAGCCCAGCCCGCCGAACGCGCCCTTGTGGTTGAAGCGCCGGCATATCTCCTTCGCGCGCGCTTCGGCCTTGCGCTGGCAGCGGTCGGAGATCCGCAGCGGCTTCTTGCCGTGCTTCTTGCGTTCGATGTTGACGTAGTGCAGCACTTGCTTCGCGCGTTCGAGCGAGCGGTTCCGCCCGGATGCCGCGAGGTTCTCCTTGCCGCCGGACTTGCTCTCCGCCTGCACGGTCCCGGCGGCTCCGGACGCCGCGTCCGGAGCGGACGCATGCTTTGCGGCGGCTGGCAGTGCGGCGAACGCCGCTGCAAGCATGTATGCTACTATTGTCTTCATTGTGTGCGTTTCCTTTCGTGTGAAGCATTGCGTATTCTACCAAAAACGCCGCCCGCCCTCCAGAGGAATCGCGCACGCGGGGGCGCGTCAACGCGGGTCGCAGAGGAATCTGTGCGTCCCGGAGCCGACGCGCCGCGCGGGCATCCCCGGCAGGCGCACCGTCGCCGTCGCGCCCGGCGGCACCGTCGCCTCGAGCGCGATCTTCCCGCCGTCCCTGCGCCACGAGACCGCTATCGTGCCGTACGGTCCGTCCACCGTCGCCCGCACCCATTCCAGATCGTCGATGAACTGCGGCGCGATCTCGACTTCCCTGAAAGCCGTCGCCTGGACGTCGTAGAACGCCGCGCAGCTTCCTTCCTTCTCCGGCAGCCGGATCCCCGCGAGGTACTGGTACGCCCACGCCATGAAGTCGCCGAACATGATGTGGTTGCGGCTCGTGCCGTCGCCCCAGTCTTCCCAGAGCGTGGTGCCGCCTTTCCGGATCCACTCGACGGGCGAGGGCTTCGTGGGGTTCACGAGCATCTTGAACGCGAGGTCGGTGCGTCCTATGCGGCTCAGCGCGCGGAACACGTGCTTCGAGCCGAGAAGCCCGATGTCCACATGGCATCCCTCCCGTTCCACCGCCGCGACAAGCTTCGCCGCCACGGCCGCGCGTTCGCTCTCCGGCGCTATTCCGAACGCCAGCGCGAAAGCCTGCGCGGTCTGCCGTCCGTTGTCGTACACGCCGCCGCCTTTGTAGTACTTCGCATGGATTGCGTTCTTGATGGCGTCGGCGAGCTTCCCGTACCGCGCCGCGTCTTCCGCGAGACCCTTGATCGCGGCCATGCGCGACAGAATCGCCGCCGCCTGGCGGTAGAAGCAGCTCGAAGTGAATTCCACGGACGGGACGTGCCGGCGGTCTACATGGTTCCAGTCGCCTATCCCATGCCGCACGAGATTGCGCCGCGCCTTCGTGGACGTGAAATCCACGTAGCGCTTGAGCGCGGGATAGACTTCGTCGACGATCCTGCGGTCGCCGCGGTAGCACCACAGGTTCCACGCGACGACGGGCAGCGCGCTGTCCCACGCCGGGCCGTTCCCCCAGCGGTAGCCCCACCCGCTCGTGGGGACGATGCCGCAGATGTCGCCGTTCGGGAGCTGCGAGTCCATGATGTCGCGCAGCCATTTCTCGTACCCCGCGGTGTTCTCGTAGCAGTACTGCGCGAGTTCGGACGCGATGGAGGCGTCGCCCGTCCAGCCGTTCTTTTCGCGGTGCGGGCAGTCCGTCGGATAGCCGTCCGCGAAGTTCGACCTGTATGCGCGGTCGCCCATCTTCATCAGCGTGTTGAACGTTTCGTCGGAGCATGCGAACGTCCCGGCCGCCTGGAACGCGGTGTGGACCACGCATCCGGCGATGTCTTCTTTGCGCGGCGCCGCGCGCAGCCCCTTGAGGACGACGTACCGGAAGCCGTTGTACGTGAAGCGCGGTTCGTAGCGTTCGACAGGCGCGCCGGAGGACACGAAGCGGTCGGTCTGGAACCCCGCGCCCTCCGTGCATACGGCGTGGGATGCGGTGTATTTGCAGTACATGTCTATCTTGCGGTCTTTGGCGGGCGCGGATCCGGCGCCGATGCGCTCGTCGTAGCGCACCGAAAGCACGTCGCCCTTCTTCTGCCCGCGCACGTCCATCCTGATCCAGCCCGCGAAGTTCTCCGGGAACTCCACCACGTACGAGCCGTCCTTCATCGCGTGGATCGCGGACGGGGCGATTTCGCGCACGACCTTCGCGCCCGGGCAGTTCTCCGCAGCGAGCGCGCCCTTCGGCGCGGGAACCTCGGCGGCGCGTATCTCGCGCTTCGCGAAGTCCGGCTGCGCCGGATGGTGCGCGCCGGTCACTTCGCCTTCGCGGATGCAGTCGTAGCCGACGGGGCTTTCCGTCTGGCGCCACGAGCCGTCGGAGACGACCGTCTCGCGCGAACCGTCGGCGTATTCTATCTCGAGCTGCGCGATCATCCGCGGGAAGTCGCGCCACGGCGCGACGTCGAAGTTCCACACCGCGATCGAACGCACGTCGTACCAGCCGTGCCCCACGAGCACCTTCAGCGTGTTCCCGCCCGGCTTCAGCGCCCCGCCCAAATCGTACGTGGAATAGAGGACGCGCCTGTCGTAGGCCGTCGGCGACGGGTCGAGCACCTTGTCGCCGATCTTGCGTCCGTTCAGCGACGCTTCGTAGAAGCCTGCGCCCGTGACATGGAGAAACGCGGAAGCGACGGGCTTGGACACCGTGAACTTCTTCTCGAACGCCGGCGAAGCGATTTCTTCGCGCGTGACAAGCGCCTTGCCGTACGGCGTGTCGCGCAGGCCGCCGAGGTCGCGTCCGGCGGCGCCGTCCGTCACGATGCGCCGGCCGCCGGGGAAGCGTATCGCGCAGATGAACGCCTGCGGGGTCCCCTTCGCGCCTTTCTTCACCCTCACGGCCATCGTGTTCCTGCCGGGTTTCAGCCACGGCGTCATGTCGCGGAAGCGCAGATGGTTCCAGCGGTCCACCTGCCCCGAATGGCGGTGGAACTCTTTCCCGTTCACGTCTATCTCGTGCTTTGTCGAAGCGGCGTGCAGCAGCTCCACGTATTCGCCCGGCTTCGCGCCGTCGAAGTCGAATTCGAGTGAAATGGCGACGTCGCCCTTGGCGTCCGGCCTGCCGGTTATCCAGCGCGCGCCGCCCATGTCGGCGTCGGGACGCGTCTCCGGCGCGGGGCCTATCCATTTCGCCTTCCATGCGTCCGGCGCCATGATGCCTGTCGCGAACGATCCGGGTCCGCTCCATTCCGAAGCCTCCCCTCCCCCGTCCCACGTGCGCACTTTCCACCAGTAGCGGCGCGACGATGCCAGGGGCTTCCCGCCGTATTCCACGTCTATCGCGTCCGCGCTCCGGACCTTGCCGGAGTCCCACATGTCGCCGTCGCCGGCGTCGAGCCGCGCGCGCGACGAAGACACCACGATCCGCCATGCGGACTGCGTCACGCCCGTCGCGCCGTCCGCGGCGGATATTTTCCATCCGAAACGCGGTTTCGCGGCGTCGATTCCGCATGCGTCGGCAAGCCTCTCGACAGTCAAGGCGCAAGGCTTCGATCCGGAACCTGGACCTGCCGCCGCGCCAATAGCCGCCGCGGCCGCGAACGCGGCGATCGCAATCGTCTTTTTCATGAAAACTCCTTTCTTCCCGGGGTGCGCATGTCTATTCGTTTCCGCCGCACTCCCGGAGGTCTGTGCCGTCCCCCGCCGCGTGCCGCGCCGCGGCATCCGCCGCGCTGCCGCCGGGCGGAAGCCTGACGCACAGTATAGAGGATTTTGCCGGGCCTGTGAAGAGCGCGCGCCGCGGCGGCTTTTCCTCAAGCCGCCGCGGCGCGTTGTCGCGACTGTCTCTACAGGGTCGGGTTTACTCCGTCGGAGCAATCCCGACCCTTATGCGAAAAAACTTGTGCCGCTTTCAATGGCTGGCGCCGCGAGCAGGGCAGAGCCGGAGGTGACCGGAGCGCTCGCAACGCCCAGGTCCCATCCATCGCCGTTTTTCCTGTCGAGGTATGCCGTCACCGCCACGCCGGAAAGACCCGCCGGCACATTCAGGTTCTTCGCCGCGATGTTCACTTTCCCGTCCGACGGCTGCCCGGCCGCCGCTTCGCAAAGCAGCGTGCTTGCGGCGTATTTCGGGTTCAGCCCAAGGCAGTAGCTCTTCCACACGGCTATGCCGTTCGCCCCGTCCTTCGAAAGGGCGGCGGCGGTTCCCGCCGCGTCGCTTGCGTCGCCCGCATCGGTGTTATCGTATATCCATGCAAGAGGCACGGCCAGTTCGCTTGGCGAACCTTCCGCAACCCTTATGTAGAAGTACGACGGCGCGGTGTAGACGAGCTTGCCGTCCTTGACGGAAAGGGCGCCCCTGTCGCCGGCCGGGAGCGAGAACTTGGCTTCGTCGCCATCGGCGAGATTCGCGCCGGAAACGAGCGTGTACTCCCTGCCGGGCTCCGGGAACGAGCCCTCGGCGAACTTGATGCCGACCTTAGCGGTCGCCGCAAGCGTCTTGCCGGAAGCAAGGGCAAGCGTCGTTTCGCTGTTGCCGTCGAGTTTGAATGCGAGCGCCGCGCCGTTTGCAAGCGTCAGGTTCCCGGCGAGCGTGACCGTGCCGGATTGCGGAATCTCGAGCGTCGCGCCGGAGTTGACGGTTATCGCGCTTTCGCCAAGCCCTGCGCCGGGTTTGATTGCGAGCGTCGCGGTGTCCGTCACCGTCACCGTCGGCTGGGTAGCGTTGTAGCAGGCTTTGTTTACCTTCACCATACCGGAACCGGATACGGTGATTGCAACACTGCTGCCGTCTCCACGCGTTCTTGCATCTATCGTTATCGTGCGACCGACACCGTTCTCGTCATCGGTGCAGAATGTGACGTTGCGGTAGAATACAAGGCTGTA
Source organism: uncultured bacterium (assembly GCA_902799715.1). GTDB lineage: Bacteria > Verrucomicrobiota > Kiritimatiellia > RFP12 > UBA1067 > CADCBS01. The sequence continues at coordinate 10,814 of CADCBS010000063.1, forward strand.
AAAGCCGCCGGAACGGTCGGCGATGGTGAAGTCGGAATACCAGGGCCGGACCGTCTCGGTGTTGCCGGCATAATTGCGTCCAATGCTGAAGCATGGCGTCCCGGAAGCGTTCGCAAACTGCATCCCGCCCTTGCCGATGTAGAATACGTGGTTGCCTGCTTCTGTCGCGTCGCCAAGATAGAACCAGTTGCCCGACATGGAGTTTGTGACCGCTTCGAACTTGAACGTTCCGGTGCCGTCCGTCTGGTGCGAAGTCACGAATCTGTCGCCCGATCCGGTAAACGTCAGGTTGGTGACGATCATCTCGCCGTAGTTGCGCCAGGAAATACGGTTGTCCGAGACGCTATGCGTGACCTTGCCGATATCAATCGTCGCGCCATTGCCGACATGGAGGTTGTTCATGTTCCCGGCAAGCGGAACGTAGAGATAGGAATTGGCGGCGACCGCCTTGCGGGTGCCGGCGGCGTCCTCGGTTGCGGTCCATGCCGATGTGTTCGCGAAATAGTATCTGCCGAACACGGCTATGGAATAGCCGGTGTCGATCGTCTTGTCTGCGGCCGCGTATGCGCCGCCAGCGAACGTCACATGCGAATTGCCTATTGTGTCGTATGCGACGGCGTTCTGCTTGACGTTTATGCCGCTTGTGAAATAGACCGGCGCATTTATCGTATGCGACGCGGCCGAAAGATTGGTGATTGCCGCAATGCCTGAAATCGTCTCGCCGCCGGAAATAGTCACAGCGGCCGAGCCGGCGGGGAACGTGATGGACGCCGGCGCAAACGTGCCGCCGGTCGTCAGATCGGCTTGCGTCGCATTGCCGATTATGCAACCTTCGCCGCCCGCCGGCACGGTTCCACGACTCCAGCCGGTGTTGTCGCCGAGGCTTCCGCTCGCGCCGCCGATCCATGTGTTCAGCGGGTCGCCATAGATGCAAAGAACGGATTTGCCGTCAGGAGAAAGCCGGAGCGCGCAGTCCGCGGGAGGCGTGGCCGCCAATACGCCCGAGGAGAACACGCCTTCGCCAGTTATGGTCGCGAGAACGTAGACGCCGTCGGCAGGCGCGGACGCCGGAATCGCCGCCGTAATCGTCCCCGGGATGTAGGCCGGCGCGGCAACGCGCACCGTGGTGCCGAGTTCTACTGCCGTCACGCCGGCGTATGTGTTCCCGTTCGTGAGCGTTGTCGAGCCGCCACCTGCGAACTTCATGGCGCCGTTACCGCAAAGCGCCGCGCCGATCGAGATGTCAAGGCCGTTGCTGTCGATGGTTCCGCCGCCCTCGGCGACTGTGACGGTCATGGTTTCTCTGATAAGCACCCTGTTGTCGTAGATGTCGTTGGCTTTGAGCGTTCCGCCGTTGAACACGAGCAAGGCCGTGCCGCCGCCGCCATAGATGCTTCTCGTCGCAAGCGTGCCGCCGTTCAGGTTTATCGTGCCTTGGCTGCCGCTTTGGGATGCAACGTCTATCGTCGAATCGACAACATCCACGGTGCCGTTGTTTATCGTCAGCGTTCCATTGCCGCTGTAGCCGACATACGCTGGACTGCTTTTGGACGACAGGGTTCCGCCGTTCACGGTGACAAGCCCTGTCGAGCCTGCGCTCCAGCCGATTTGCCAGACGCGGTTGCAGGCGACCGTTCCGTTGTTCAAGGTCAAAGTGCCGTTCCCGCCGCTGTTGTTTCCGATGCGCAGCAATTTAGTGCCGGCCACCGACACCGTTCCGCCTCCGTCTATCGTCAAGGTTCCCGTGCCGGATTCGCCGACAAAGAAATCTCCTTCGGCAGACGACAAAGTGCCTCCGTTCATCGTGACGCGACCGGTCGCCCCCGCCGCCGTGCCTATGGACACTCTGCCTTTTTTCGCCGCCACTTCGCCGCCGTTCATGATGAAATCGACAGTGGAGTCGCTCTCGTAGGCTACTGAAAACACATTTTCGGTGGCGCTCTTGTCTTGCCCGATTTCCGTTATTTTGCCGCCCTCGTTCGTGAACGTCACCGTTGTTCCGCGGCCTCGTCCAAGCCAGAAATAACTGTGGGCGTACCAATTGCCGCGATTGACGATATTGACCGTTGCGTCGTCCATGCCATAACCGGGATAGAAGCTGTTGCTCCTGACAGTTACCGGTGTCGCAAATTCAAAGTTTCCCCGAATTACAATTACATTGCTGAAATACGTGCTTCCAAAAGTTTGGCTGATGTTATTCGTCACATACGATACCGTATCGCCTGAATTGTTGAACGTGACCTTGTTTCCCCCTTTCGCATTCGGCACTTTGTTCTCCACCCAGGAGGAGGCGGAAGCCGTATTGCCGCTCGCGCCATCGTTCCAAGTGGTATCAGTCGCCCTCGCGGCGGTTGCAATCGCAACAGCCGCTCCAAGCGCGGCTATCCATGCGTTTGGTTTTCTCATCGTCATGCCTCCTTGTTTTTGGTTTTGGTTTTTATCGTTCCGAAATCCATTGGAGGCAGGCGATGATATTACCCCCCCCCCGTGACACTTTCTCGATTTTTGTCATCATCGTTTTCTCCCTTGTCAATATTGCGACGTTTCCGCCGCCTTGTTGAATGGTTCCGCCGCGCAACCGGCGAGGCGGCGCGTCTTGGAATCGAACGAAAGCCCTATCAGCCACACGGGGCGCGTATCGGCGGCATACGGATCGGCATACCCCTTCTCGC
>CADCBS010000064.1 GCA_902799715.1 uncultured bacterium
GGATTCGCCTTTTGACGGGAAACAGCAGCCTTCGGCTCCTCCACGCGACCTTCAGCAAGGCCGCCATCCCCCCTCTTGCGAAAATCCGGGATAAGGGTGAAGGGAATCATGCCCGCCCCATCCCGGAAATCCGGGACACGGGCCGGGGCGGCTGCGGATTGCGCGGCGGGGGAGGGTTTGGTAGAATGTGCGGCATGGAAAAAACTGTCCCTGCGATAGACGCGCGCGCAAAGCGCGATTATTTCGATCTGCTGCGAATGCAGTCGGTGGGAGCGGATCCCGCGCGGCTGCCGGAATGCGAGAAATGCGCCGGCTGGATAAAGTCCTACATAGAAGGAATGCCGGGCTTCGAGGCGGAGCTTTACCGCGGCGAAGGATTCGAGGACGCGCCGCCGATAGTGCTGGCGCGGCGCGCCGGGGCGCCCGGCGCGCCGACGGTCCTTTTCTACGGCCACTACGACGTGCAGCCCGAAGACCCCGTGGAGGAGTGGCTGACGCCGCCGTTCGAGCCGACGGAGAAGGACGGGCGCGTGTACTGCCGCGGGGCGCAGGACGACAAGGGCCAGTGGTTCGCGTTCCTCGAAGGCGTGCGCGCCCTGATCGGCGAAGGCGGCCCGCTGCCGGAGCTGAAGATCGTCCTCGAAGGACAGGAGGAGTCCGGCTCGAGCGCGCTGATAGCGCTGGCGGAGCGGCTCGCCCCGCGCCTGAAGGCCGACGTCCTGGCCGTGTGCGACACGCACGCGGGGCCGGATTTCCGCCCGGCGATAGTGGCGGGGCTCCGCGGCGTAGTTTCGTTCACCGTGAACCTTTACGGCGCGCCGCACGACCTGCACTCCGGCACGCACGGCGGAGTGGCGCCGAACGCCGCGCAGGGCATCGCCGCGCTCGTGGCGTCGCTCCACACGCCCGACGGCGCGATTGCGGTGGAAGGCTTCCGCGACGGGATCCTGCCGCCTTCGGACGAAGAGCTGGCGGCCGCGCGCGAAGGGTCGCAGTCCGACGCCGAATACGAAGCCGAGACCGGATGCGCACCCGAAGGCGGCGAAAAGGGCGTGGACCGCATACTGCGCAATTCGTTCATGCCGACGATCGAAGTGAACGGCATACATTCCGGGTACGGCGGGCCGGGCGGGAAGACCGTGATCCCGGCCGCAGCCACGGCCAAGATCTCGATGCGCATAGTGCCGGGGCAGACGCCGGCCGGGGTGCTGGACGCCGTGCGCAGGCATCTCGAGGCGCGGGTGCCGCGCGGGATGCGCATGGAGATATGCGACGTGAAGCCCGGCGCGCCCGGGTGCAGGCTGCCGCTTTCGTCGCCGGTGTTCGCGCTGGCGGCCCGGACGCTTTCCGCGTTCGATCCGCGCGGGCCGGTGTTCCAGTGGGACGGCGCCTCGATACCGGTGGTGTCGGTGCTGCAGGACGTCTCCGGCGCGGCGCCGCTGCTCGTGGGGTTCGGCCGCGAAGAGGACCGCATCCACTCGCCAAACGAATCGTATGGGCTGGACCAGTTCGCCGCGGCGGCGCGCTGGGGCCGCGAAATAACGCGCGCGATAGCGCTTTCGGACATCGCAAGAAAAGGGGGAGAACAGTGAAGAAGACGTTTCCGAGCGACAAGATGAAGAAAGGCAAGGAGCGCGCTCCGCACAGGAGCCTGCTCTTCGCGGCCGGGATCCGCCGCGAAGACCTGGACAAGCCTTTCATCGGGATATGCAACTCGTACGAATCGTTCGTCCCGGGGCACTGCCACCTGTCGCGCGTGGGCGAGTGGCTGAAGAAGTGCATCCGCGAGGCGGGCGGCGTGCCGATGGAGTTCAACACGATCGCGGTGTGCGACGGGCTGGCGATGGCGCACGAGGGGATGAAATACTCGCTGCCGTCGCGCGAGCTGATAGCCGACAGCGTGGAGACCGTGGCGAAGGCGCACTGCTTCGACGCGATGATATGCGTGCCGAACTGCGACAAGATCGTGCCAGGCATGCTGCTCGGCGCGCTGCGCGCCGGCATCCCGGCGATATTCGCGTCGGGCGGGCCGATGCGCGCCGGGAAGCACCCGCTGCGCAAAGGCGCGGCGGCCGACCTGAACACCGTCTTCGAGGCCGTGGCGCAGGAGAACTCCGGCACGATCGGCCCGGACGACCTGCGCAAGGTGGAGGAGGCGGCATGCCCCGGCTGCGGCTCGTGCTCGGGCATGTTCACGGCGAACTCGATGAACTGCCTGTACGAGGCGCTCGGGCTGGCGCTGCCGGGGAACGGCACGATCCCGGCCGACGACAGGAGGCGCATGGACCTCTGGCGCGATGCCGCGCGCAGGATCGTGGAGATGGCGAAGAAGGGCGGCCCGCTGCCGGGCGAACTGGTGACGGCGGACTCCATAGACAACGCGATCACGCTGGACATGGCGATGGGCGGCTCCACGAACACCGTGCTGCACACGCTCGCGATAGCGCGCGAGGCCGGCGTGGACTACTCGCTCGAGCGCATGAACGAGATTTCCGCGCGCACACCGTACATCTGCAAGCTCGCGCCGAGCGGACACCTGCACGTAGAAGACCTCGACCGCGCGGGCGGCGTGATGGCGATACTGAAGCGCCTGCCGGCGAAACTGCTGCACCTGGGCGCGAAAACGGTGTCCGGCAAGACCCTGGGCGCGCAGATCCGGCAGGCCTCGATCCGCGACGACGGCACGATCCGCACCCTCGACAACCCGTACTCGAAGGACGGCGGGCTGGCCGTGCTGTGGGGGAACCTCGCGGAGCGCGGCGCGGTGGTGAAGAAGGGCGGCGTGGCGCCTTCGATGATGGACTTCACCGGCAAGGCCGTGTGCTTCGACTCGCAGGAGGCGGCGTGCGCCGGGATCCTCGGCGGCAAGGTGAAGCCGGGGCACGTGGTGGTGATACGCTACGAAGGGCCGCGCGGCGGCCCGGGGATGCAGGAGATGCTCGCCCCGACAAGCTACATCATCGGCGCGGGGCTGGGGGAGTCCGTGGCGCTGGTGACGGACGGCAGGTTCAGCGGCGCCACGCACGGCGCCTGCGTGGGCCACGTGTCGCCGGAGGCCGCCGAAGGCGGGCTGATCGCGCTGCTGCGCGACGGCGACGAAATCACGATCGACATCCCGTCGCGCCGGATATCCGCGAACCTTTCGCGGAAGGAGATCGCCGCGCGCCGCCGCGCGTTCAAGGCGCCGCCGCCGAAGTGCGCCGCGGGATGGCTGTCGCGCTACGCGGCGCTCGTGGGCAACGCCTCGACGGGCGCCTCCCTTAAACCGTAGCCGCGCGGACGGACGGCAAGTACTGGACTGGAGCGAGATGAAGACGAAACCTGTTTTCCTGGTGATATCCGCGCCGTCGGGCGCGGGCAAGTCCACGCTTGTGGACCTGCTGCTGCAGGAGTACCCGGACGCCGGATACTCCGTGTCTTGCACGACGCGCGCGCCGCGCGCCGGCGAGACCGACGGCGAAGACTACCACTTCCTCACGAAGGAGCGTTTCTCGGAACTGCTCGCCGAAGGGGCGTTCCTGGAGCACGCGGAAGTGCACGGCAACATGTACGGCACCCTGAAGGCGCCGATAGACGAGATGCTGGCCGAGGGGTCTTCCGTGATACTGGACATCGACGTGGCGGGCGCGGCGAAGGTGCGCGCCCGCGTGGCGGAGCTGCCGCCGGACGACCCGATGCGCGCCGGCTACATGGACGTTTTCGTGATGCCGCCTTCCATGGAGGAGCTGCGCGCGCGCCTTGAGCGGCGCGGCACCGACTCGCCGGAGACGATCGACCGGCGCATGGCCAACGCCGAAGGCGAGATGGCCCGCGCCGGCGAATACATGTACCGCGTGACGAACGACGACCTGCACGCCGCGTACCGCAGGCTGTGCGACCTGATCGACGTGCGCTCGGGAAGGATGTGACGCCGTGCCGGAGAGGATACTTCTGGGCGTGACCGGCTCGATAGCCGCGTACAAGGCGTGCCTGCTGGTGCGCATGTTCGCCGTGCGCACGGACGCGGAGATCCACGTGGCGATGACGCCCGCCGCCCGCGAGTTCGTGTCGCCGCTCACCTTCTCCACGCTTTCGCGCAACCCGGTGCCGGACGGGATGTTCGCTCAGCCGCGCGACTGGCGCCCCGGGCACATATCGCTCGCGCAGGCGGACGTGGCGGTGGTGGCGCCGTGCACGGCGAACACCATGGCGAAGATGGCCCACGGCATCGCCGACAACCTGCTCACTTCCGTGCTGCTGGCAGTGCGGGCGCCGGTCGTAGTGGCCCCCGCGATGAACGACGGCATGTGGGCGAACCCGGCCACGCAGGCGAACGTCGCGACGCTGCGCGAGCGCGGCGTGCGCATCGTAAGCCCGGAAAACGGCGAGCTGGCATGCGGCACGTCCGGCGCCGGGCGGCTGGCGGACGTGGAGGATATCTTCGCAGCCGCGATGGAGGCGCTCGGAGAAGGGAAACATCGCGCGTAGCGGCTGCGGCCCCGCAGGCAGGGCGGCGCGGCGCGAGACAACGCAACGCAAGGCAAGACAAGGCTTCGGAACGGTAAAATGCCGGAATTCGTCCATCTCCACGTCCACACCACGTATTCGCTGCTCGACGGGCAGTGCCAGATAAAGCCGCTCGTGCGGCGAGCGCGCGAGCTCGGCATGCCCGCGCTGGCGGTGACCGACCACGGCAACCTGTTCGCGCTGAAGGCGTTCTACGACGAATGCCGCTCGAAAAAGGGCTACGGCGACCTGCCGCCGATAAAGCCGATCCTCGGCTGCGAAGCGTACATCACCGACAAGTCGCACCGCGACCGCGACCGCGACGAAAAGCGTTCGCACCTGATACTGCTCGCGAAGAACCTGGAAGGCTACCACAACCTCGTGCGGCTGATGTCCAAGGCCGCGTGCGAGGGCTACTACTACCACCCGCGCATCGACAGGGCGCTGCTCGCGGAGCACTCCAAGGGGCTGATCGTTTCGTCGGCCTGCCTCGCGGGGGAGGTGGCGCGCGCCATAGCCGCCGGCGACGCGGCCGGCGCCGAAAGCACGGTGAAGTGGTACAAGGAAGTGTTCGGCGACGACTACTACCTCGAGGTGATGGAGCACCGCAGCGCGATCCACCCCGAAATGAACAGCGGCCCGGGCGGCGTGTGGAGCAGCCAGCAGGCCGTGACGAAGGGCGTGAAGGAGCTCGCCGCGAAGTTCGGCGTGAAGACGATAGCCACGAACGACGTCCACTTCCTCTCCGCCGACGACAACGATTCGCACGACGTGCTGCTGTGCCTTTCCACGGGCAAGCGGCTTTCCGACCCGATACGCACCGGCGCGAACGAGCGCGGCAGGCTCGTGTACACCGGCCAGGAGTGGTTCAAGACCGCCGACGAGATGCGCGCCGTGTTCCCGCAGAACCCGGAATGGCTGGCGCAGACGCTCGAAGTGGCCGAGAAGGTGGAACAGTACGAGCTGAACTCCGCCCCGATAATGCCGAAGTTCCCGATCCCCGCCGAATTCGGCACGGAGGAGGACTACGCGTCACGCTTCGGCGAGGACGAGCTGCGCGCCGAGTTCAACACCGCGGACAAGCCGAAAAACTTCGAGCGGCTCGGCGGGTTCGAAAAGGTGCTCAGGATCAAGTTCGAGGCAGACTACCTGCAGTCGCTCGTGTACGAAGGGATGAAGCGGCGCTGGGGCGACCCGCCGCCGCCGGAGATCAAGGACCGGGTGGACTTCGAGCTGGGCGTGATCAAGACGATGGGCTTCCCCGGATACTTCCTGATCGTGAACGACTACATCGCCAGCGCCCGCCGGATGGGCGTGTGGGTGGGGCCGGGCCGCGGATCGGCCGCAGGCGCGGCCGTGGCATACGCGCTCGGGATCACGAACGTGGACCCGATCAAGTTCGACCTCCTGTTCGAACGCTTCCTGAACCCCGACCGCATCTCCATGCCCGATATCGACGTCGACTTCGACGACGCCGGGCGCGGCAAGGTGCTCGAATACGTGACGCGGAAATACGGCGCCGACCACGTGGCGCACATCGTGACGTTCGGGCAGATGGCGCCGAAAAGCGCGATAAAGGACGTCGGCCGCGTGATGGAATACCCGCTGGCCGACACGAACAGGCTCGCCGGGCTTGTGCCGGACGTGCCGAAAATCACCTTCAAGAAGGCCCTGGAGCAGAGCGCGGAGCTGAAGAAGGCCGCGGAGGACGTCTCCAACGAAACCGTGCACAAGCTCCTCGAGCGCGCGGCCCGGCTCGACGGCTCGATACGCCAGCCGGGCGTGCACGCCTGCGGCGTGATCATCTCGCGCGACCCGCTCACCGAAACGCTGCCCGTGATGCCCACGGAGAACGAATCGCTGCTCACGACGCAGTACGACGGGCACTTCGTGGAGCCGGTGGGCCTGCTGAAGATGGACTTCCTGGGGCTGAAGACGCTGACCGTGGAGAAGGAATGCGTCTCGCTGATAAAGGAGGTGCGCGGCGAAGACGTGGACCCCGACGCGATCCGCGACGACGACAAGGAGACGTACGAGCTCTTTTCGCGCGGCGACACCACCGGCCTTTTCCAGTTCGAATCCGAGGGGATGAAAAGCAACCTGCGGATGCTGCAGCCGGACCGCCTGGAAGACCTGGTGGCCATGAACGCGCTGTACCGCCCGGGCCCGATGCAGTACATCCCCAACTTCATCGCCCGCAAGCAGGGGCGCGAGAAGATCGTGTACGACCACCCGATGATGGAGAAGCACCTGAAGGACACCTACGGCATAACGGTGTACCAGGAGCAGGTGATGCTTCTGTCGAGGACGCTGGGCGGGTTCACGCGCGGCATGTCGGACATGCTCCGCAAGGCGATGGGCAAGAAGCAGCTCGACGTGATGGAGGAGCTGAAGGTGAAGTTCGTGGACGGCTGCCTGGCCAACAAGGATTTCCGCGTCGGCAAATGGGCGGACGAGGCGGCGGCGCGCAAGCTCATAGACAAGATCTGGAACGACTGGACGGCGTTCGCGAGCTACGCGTTCAACAAGTCCCACGCCGTGTGCTACGCCTGGGTGGCGTACCAGACCGGCTACCTGAAGGCGCACTACCCGGCCGAGTTCATGTGCGCGCAGATATCGTCCGAAATCGGCAACTTCGAAAAACTGCCCGGATTCGTGCAGGAGGCGGCCGACATGGGGCTGAAGGTGCTCCCGCCGTCCGTGAACGGGTCGCGCACGCGCTTCGTGCCCGCCGAAGGCGGAATACGCTACGGCCTGGCCGGCGTGAAGGGCGTTGGCAGCGGCGCGGCCGAAGCCATAGTCGGGGAGCGCGACAAGTCCGGCCCATACCGCGGGCTGAACGACTTCTGCACGCGCCTTGCGTCGAACGGCGCCGTGAACAGGCGCGCGATCGAGGCGCTGGTGCGGTGCGGCGCGTTCTCGGACCTCGACTCCAACCGCCTGAAGCTGTTCAACAACCTCGATTTCGCCATGAAGCGCGCCGCGCGCATCGCCAAGGACAAGGCGAGCGGGCAGATGGACATGTTCGCCGTGCTGGACCCGAAGTCGGTGGACGGATCAGACGACTCGCTGAAGGACTTCCCGCCGCAGCAGCCGTCCGAAGACTTCCGCGCCGAGCGCGAGCTTTGCGGCATCTACCTTACGGGGCACCCGCTCGGCGCCTACGGGCGGATAACGGGCGACCTCGCCACGATGCGCCTCGACGCCGCCGCGGCCGCCACGGGCAAGAACAAGGTCCCGGCGCGGATCGTCTGCATGCTGTCCTCGTGCGCGATAAGGGTTCCGAAACCCGACCCCGACAAGCCGGACAAGAACCTCAACCCGTGGGCGCTCCTGAAGATCGACGACGGCTCGGCGGCGATGGAGGCGTTCGCGTTCTCCCGCACGTTCGAGAAATGCAACTGGCTGCCGCAGATGGTGGACAAGCCGCTGCTGGTCTGCGGCGAGTTCAGCCGCCGCACCTCCCAGGGCGCCAAGCCCGGCGAAGGCGAACTGCAGTTCATCGTACGCGAATGCTACCCGCTCGAAAAAGGCGCGGCGGCGTTCTCGCGCCTGCTGTCGCTGCGCCTGCCGCCAGGACGCGAAGAGGCGCGCAAGGCGCTCGAAGCGCTCGGCGCGCTCGCCGACGCGCACCCCGGCACGCTGCCGGTCAGGGCGCGCCTCCTCTACAAGGGGAACGACGTGGAAATCGACCTTCCGGGGCGCGTCACGCCCGACGCCGCGTTCCTGGCGGAACTCGACAGGCTGGGGCTCGCCGGCATCGCGCTCGACGTGAAGAAGGACATATTCCTGGAAGCGCCGCGCGAACACGGCGGCTACAGGAAGTGACGGCGCGGCCGCGGCAGGCGGCGCCGCGCGCTCAGGCGCGCGCGAAAAGCCCGCTCGTCCACTCGCCCGCGGCCACCGACGACATTTCGCGGAATCCGCGGGCTTCGTACGCCGCCTTCACTTCGGGGTAGAGCGTGGTAAGGATGCCGCTCAACACGAGCCGCGCCGACGGCGTATCCGCCACGGACGCGCAGACGGGCGCGGCGAACTCCACGAGCACCGGGCCGAGGATGTTCGCCAGCACTATGTCGGCCGGCTCCTGCGGGCGCTCGATGGTGTCGACGTAGAAATCCGCGTCCACGCCGTTCGCCGCGGCGTTCTCCCGCGCCACGTCCACGGCCAGCCCGTCGACGTCGAACGCCCGCACGCGCGCGAAGCCGAGCTTGGCGGCGGCGATTGCGAGGATCCCGCTGCCCGTGCCCATGTCGAGGACGCTGCGGTCCGTGGATTCCGCGGCCAGGCCGTCGAGCATACGAAGGCACGAGCGCGTGGTTTCGTGGCGGCCGGTGCCGAAGGCGAGGCCGGGGTCGAGCCGCACCACGGCCTGCCCGGGGGGAGAATCGTACTCTATCCACGCGGGGCAGACTGCCAGCCGGGGGGATATTTCGTCGAGCTTGAACCAGCGGCGGTAGGAAAGGGTCCAGTCTTCGTCCGGGAACTCTTCGACGGAGGGGGAAAGCTCCGCGCCGATCGCGCGGCCCGCCGCGGCAAGCGCCGCGGCCGCCGCCGGGGCGTCGGCGGGGGAGGGGGTGTAGATGCGCGCTTCGCAGGCGCCGGTTTCGGCGTCGCGCCACGTGGACAGACAAAAGCCGCCCCCGTCGAAAGTCTCGAAGAGGGCGTCCGCGATCCGCCCGTCGACCGGGCACCAGACGAGCGTCATGCCGTCAAACGGCCTTCTCGGCCTTCTTGGCGAGCATCTTCTTGACGACGGCCGGACGCTGCACGAGCACGCGGACGTTCTCGGCGCTCATCAGCTTGACCTCGGCCTCGTCCATGCCGAACTTCACAAGGCGGCGGCGCTGCGCGGCCGAGCGGCGTTTCTTCTCGCCCTCGGTCTTGCACGGACGGACGTGTGACTCTTTGCGTAGTGTGCGACCTGTTCCCATTTTCTTCGAAACCTCTGGTTGTTTGTGAAAAACGAGTAGACAGTATGCCGTTTTTCTTGCGGTTTTGCAAGCGAAATGGTACGATACCCGCATGAAATTTCGTGTAAGCGTACCGGCGACGTCGGCAAACGTCGGTCCGGGATTCGATGTCATGGGCGTGGCCTTCGACATGTTCAACAGATTCACCTTCGACACCGGCGCGGACGGGCTGTCCGTGGACGGGTGCGAAGAGGCGTTCCGCGACCCGGCGCAGAACCTCGTGATCCGGGCCGTGGACGCCACGATGGCGAAGTTCGGCCGCCTGCCGGTTTCGCGCCTCGCGCTGACGATCGACGCCGACCTGCCGGTGTCCGGCGGGCTGGGATCCTCGTCCACCTGCATCGTGGCGGGCATAATGGCCGCAAACGAGATCGGCGGCTTCGAGATGTCGCAGGAGGACATCCTGCGCCTCGCGACCGCCATGGAAGGCCACCCCGACAACGTGGCCCCGGCCATCCTGGGCGGATTCGTCTCGGCCGTAGTGCAGGACGACCTGGTGTTCTGGCACCGCCACCCGATCTCCCCGCGCGTGTCTTTCTACGTGATGATACCGGACCACCGCGTGTCCACCGAGGAGGCCCGCTCCATCCTGCCGGACTCCTACTCGCGCGCCGACTGCATATACAACATGTCGCGCGTGCCTATCCTGGTGGAGGGCCTGAAGGGCGCCGATTCGCGCCTCATCCGCGCCGGCTGCCGCGACCGCATCCACCAGGCTTTCCGCGCAAAGCTCACCCCGGACTGCGAAACGCTGCTCGACTGGGCCGCCCACTGCGGCGAGGCCGCCACCGCCTACATATCCGGCTCCGGCCCCACGCTCTGCGCGATCGTGGTCGACGACGACGGCTCTTTCCTCCATTCCGCCGAGCGCTTCACCGCCCCGCTGAAGCTCGACTGGAAGATTTCCAAAACCCACATAAACCTGACCGGCGCGCTCGTGCGCCGCATGGACGCCGCCGCGCAGGACGGCTCCGCCGCGAAAAACCAGAAGAGGGACTGACCATGGAACTTTCCGCACTTACCGCGATTTCGCCTGTCGACGGCCGCTACGCCTCCAAAACAGAAGCCTTGCGCCCCGTGTTCTCCGAATACGGCCTCATCCGCCGCCGCGTGGCGGTCGAATGCGCCTGGCTCGCCGCGCTCTGCGCCGAACCCGGCATCCCGGAATGCCCCGCGCTCTCGCCGGACGAGGCCGCCGCGCTCCACGCCGTCGCGGACGGCTTCTCGGAAGCCGACGCGCTCCGCGTGAAGGAGATCGAGCGCACCACGAACCACGACGTCAAGGCCGTGGAGTACTTCATCAAGGAAAAACTCGCCGGCGGTCCCCTGGCCGGCCGCTCCGAATTCACCCACTTCGCCTGCACGTCCGAAGACGTCAACAACATGTCCCACGCCTTGATGCTGCGCGACGGCATGGCCGTGCTGCGCCCCGAAATGGACGCCGTGGCCGACGCCGTGGCCGCCCTGGCCCGCGCGAACGCCGCCACGCCCATGCTGGCCCATACGCACGGCCAGCCGGCCTCGCCCACCACCCTCGGCAAGGAGTTCGCCGTGGCCGCCGCGCGCCTGCGCAGGCAGGCCGCTTCCGCCGCCGCCGTCGTGCCGCTCGCCAAGATGAACGGCGCCGTGGGCAACTTCAACGCCCACCTGTCCGCATATCCAGACGTGGACTGGGAGGCCCTCTCCGGCCGCGTGATCGCTTCGTTCGGACTGAAGCAGAACAGGCTCACCACCCAGATTGAATCCCACGACGCCGTGGCGGAGCTGTTCGACGCGCTCTCCCGCTGGAACACCGTGCTGATCGATTTCGACCGCGACGTGTGGACGTACATCTCCATGGGCTACCTGAAGTCACGCCCCGTGCCGGGCGAGGTCGGCTCCTCCACGATGCCCCACAAGGTGAACCCTATCGACTTCGAGAACTCCGAAGGCAACCTCGGCCTGGCGAACGCCGTCTTCGGCCACCTCGCGCGCAAGCTCCCCGTGTCGCGCATGCAGCGCGACCTTACCGACTCCACCGCCCTCCGGAACATGGGCGCAGGCTTCGCCTACACCCTCATCGCCGCAAAGTCCACGCTGAAGGGCCTCGGCAAGATCGAAACCGACGCCGCCCGCATGGCCGCCGACCTCGACGGCGAATGGGAGGTCTTGGCCGAGCCTGTCCAGACCGTCATGCGCAAGGCCGGCCTGCCCAAGCCCTACGAGCGCCTGAAGGAACTTACCCGCGGCAAGCGCATCACCCCGCAGGCGCTGCAGGCTTTCGTCAAGTCGCTCGGCCTGCCGCAGGCGGACGAAGAGCGCCTGCTCGCGCTCACGCCCGCCGCCTACACCGGCCTCGCCGCCAGGCTCGCGGAGCTGGTCTGACCCGCCCCGCGGCCGGCCCGCCGCCTTCCGCCGGACGCCCGAAAGGAAATGCCTTGGCCTTCCGCATCCCAGAGCGCGTTGTCGAGGAGATTCGCAGCCGCACCGACCTCGTGGCCTTGATCGGCTCGCGCGTCGAACTGCGCCGCGCCGGCTCCGACTACAAGGCTTGCTGCCCTTTCCACCACGAGAAGACCCCTTCGTTCGTGGTCCACCCCGACAAGGGTTTCTACCACTGCTTCGGCTGCGGCAAGTCCGGCAACGCCATCACGTTCCTCATGGAGACCGACGGGCTGTCGTTCGTCGAGGCCGTGCGCAGGCTCGGCGACGCCTGCGGCGTGCGCATCGAGGAAGAGGACGACGGAACCGCCGCCGCCCGCTCGCGCCTCTACCGCCTGCACGCCGAAATCTGCGACTGGTTCGCCAAATGCCTCGAGCAGGCCGCCGAGGCCGCGCCCGCGCGCGCCTACCTGAAAAGCCGCTCGCTCGACGGCGAGGCCGCGTCCCGCTTCCGCCTCGGCTACTGCCCGTCGAGCGCCCGCGAGATCGCCCGCTGGGCCGGGCGCCACTCTTTCACCCCCGCCGAAATGGAGCAGGCCGGCATCCTGCTGCCGCCGCGCACCCCCGGCGGAACGCCTTTCAACCGCTTCGGCGGCCGCCTGATGTTCTCCATCCGCGACCGCCAGGGCCGCGTCATCGCCTTCTCCGGCCGCGTGCTCGACAAAAACGCGAAACGCGCCAAATACGTCAATTCGCCCGAAACGCCCGTCTTCGTAAAGGCAAACGTCCTGTACGCCCTCGACATGGCCGCCCCGGAGATCCTGAAAAGCCCCGGCCGCCAGGTCATAGTGTGCGAAGGCCAGATCGACGTCATCCGCTGCCACGTGAGCGGCTTCCCCCGCGCCGTCGCTTCGCAGGGCACCGCGTTTTCCGAACACCACGCGGCCGCGCTGAAGCGCATCGCCGATTCCGCCGTCCTGCTTTTCGACGGCGACGCCGCCGGACGCAAGGCCGCCATCCGCACCGCCGGCATCTTCCTGAAGGCCGAAATCCCCGTCAAGGTCGCAACGCTCCCGGACGGCGACGACCCGGACTCTTTCCTGCTCGCGAAGGGCTCCGCCGCGTTCGCCGCCGCCCTCGACGCCGCCGAGCCGGCCATCCCTTTCATCGCGCGCGCCCTCAGCGCCGCCGAACCGGACCCCGGCTCTATCGAGGCGCTGAAGAAGGTCTCCGCCGCCGCTCTCGATATCGTGGCCGCATGCCCCGGCGCCGTGATGCGCGCCGCAATGCTGAAAGAACTTTCCGCCGCCTTGGCCGTGCCGGAATCCGCGCTCGAAGACGACATGCGCCGCATCGCCGCCCGCAAGGCCGCCGCAGCCGCACGCCGCCCCGAAGCCGCCCCGCCGCCCGCGCCGGAACCACACCCCGCCCCCGACGCCG
>CADCBS010000065.1 GCA_902799715.1 uncultured bacterium
CCGGCGCGGCCGGCCGCGGCCGCGGAGCCGCCCGTAAAGGTGAAGGTCGCGGACTGCGAACGCAACCCCGCGCTCGACTTCTGGGCCGCCGCGGACAACAAGTTCTGCAAAGACGTGATGCGCGACGTGTTCGCGCACGCGGGCGTGGAGCCGGAATTCCTGCATTTCCGCAACGACGGGATGTACGACGCCTCGAACGCCGTGGTGCTGTGCTCCGCCTTCCGCACGCCGGCGCTGTGCGAAAGGTACGACTTCCCCCTGCAGCCGCTCGGGCGGATGCACTTCGGCCTGTACACCACGCAGGCGCGCGCCGACGAAATGAAGTCGCGCCCCGTGTCGGAATGGCCCAAGATGCGCGTGGGCTACTCGCCGGTGTCGCAGGGGCGCGACCGCGACCGCGAGGACTACTTCGAGCGCGCGCAGCTGAAGCCCAAGTTCAAGGAATATCCGCGCAGCGAGGAGGCCGTGGAGGCCCTCCGCGCCGGCGAGATCGACATGCTTTTCCTGTACTCCCCGTTCGGGCGCCGGCCGGAGGGCCTGGCCGAAATCGTGCCGATCGGGTCGCGCAACGTCTACTTCGCCGTGCGCAAGGACCATCCGGAACTCCTGAAGAAGCTGGCGGCGGCGTACCGCGAATGCTACATAGACAACGTGGATCTGTACGACAGGATGAAAAAGGAGCGGCTCGGCGTCGAAAAGCCGCGCAACCGCGTGCGCGTGGCGGCGTACGTGCGCGGAGGGCTTTTCGATGTCGACAGCCGCGGCGGCCACGTCGGCACGGTCTCGATGTGGATGAAGGCGCTCGCCGCGAATTCGAACTGGAATTTCGACTACGTGTACGGCGAATACGACCAAAGCCTGGCGGACGTGCGCTCCGGCCGGCTGGACATGGTGTGCGGGCTGGGGTTCTCGGCGTCGCGCCGGAAGGACTTCTTCTTCCCGCACACGCCGATGGGGATGCTGCGCGTCTACCTGTGGACGCGGCACGGCTCGCCGTACAAGCCCGGCCACCCGGAGACCTGGCGCGGGATGAAGGCGGGCCTGCTGGCCGGCACGATAAGCGCCACGCAGGTCAAGCGCACCGTGGAAGACCACCCCGACTACGGCATTTCGTGGATAGAGTACGAAAGCGACATGAAGATGCTGCGCGACTACGCGGCCGGCAAGATCGACGCCTGCGTGGACGTGGAGATGCCCGAGCTTGCGGGCGAGCTGGCGCTGCAGCTTTTCGTGACCCACCCGATGTACATCTGCATGTCCATGAAGCGCACCGACCTGCACGAAACGCTGGAGCGCACCATGGAGGAGATCTGCGACGACTTCCCCAAGTACATGCGCATGATAACCGAACACCACTACGGCGATCGCGGCGAAATGTCCGCCTTCGGGATAGACGAGATGGCCTGGATCGAAAAGCACAAGAACGAGCCGGTGTACATCGACTTCTCCCCGTGGCCGTACCCGGTGTTCGACGAAAACGGATCGCCCCTCGGCGTGCCGAAGGCGCTCACCGAGGAGCTGTCGCGCAGGACGGGCCTGAAAGTGCTCCCGCAGCCCCAGACGGATGCGCAGACCGCCTCCGCCAAGTTCATGCGGCGCGAAACTAAATTCTGGGTTCCGTTCCCGTACGATGGCGGGCTTGCAATATACAAGGCGAAGTCGGTGTTCGCCCTGCCCGTGCCGCAGAGCTTCCTGCGGCAGATAGGCCACGAAGACATCATGTCCGAATTCGAGATGTTCGCGTCGGCCGGCACGGACGAAATGCTCTCGTCCATCCTGCGCAAGACCGTGTCGGGCATGGACGCCGGCCTGCTGCAGGAGATATTCATCAACGCCGCCGTCGAGCGCAGGTCCAAGAAGAAGGTGGAGACGCAGACCGTGCACGACGTGTTCGGCCTGGACGAATCGGACGTGGAGACGATCCTGTACGTCGCCGGCATTGTCCTGCTGGCCGTGCTCGGCGGGTACGGGTTTGTCATGATCCTGCTGCTGAAGCGCGAAGCCCGGCGCGCCAACGCCAACGCCGCGCGCGCCGAGGAAAGCGCGCAGGCCAAGACGCGCTTCCTCGCGATGATGTCGCACGAGCTGCGCACGCCGCTGAACGCCGTGATCGGCTTCGCGGAGTTCCTGGCCAGGGACTCCGCGAACGACCCCGCCGTGCGCAAGGACTACACCGACGGCATCCTGACGAGCTCCAACGCGCTGCTCCAGCTGATAAACGACATCCTGGACCTGTCGAAGCTCGAGGCCGGCGCGATGAACATGCGCCGCGGAAGATGCGACATATCCGCGCTGATGCGCGAACTGCCCTCCATCTTCGGATACCGCGTGCGCAAGCGCGGCGTGGAGCTCGACGTGAAGCTTCCGCCCGGCGAGAACGTGCCGCCCCTGAAGCTTTCGCCGCAGGGCATACGCCAGATGCTGATGAACCTGGTGGGCAACTCGGCGAAATTCACGGAAAAAGGCTTGATCACCGTCCGCGCCGAATGGTTCGCCGAAACCCGCACCCTGCACCTGGAGGTCTCCGACACCGGATGCGGCATGTCCGACGAAAAGAAGAAGCATCTGTTCGATCCTTTCGTGCAGGACATCAAGAGCCGCATGTCCGCCTATTCCGCCGACATGAAAGGCACCGGACTGGGCCTGCCCATCGTGAAACGCCTGGTGGACGCCGCCGGCGGGAAAATCGAAGTCTCGTCGACGCTCGGCGAGGGCACGACCTTCGCAATCGACATCCCCGATCTGGAGATATCCGAGGAAGAGCCGGACGAGAAGCCCGTGGCGATGCACTCCGGGCCGCCGCAGCGAGTGCTGGTGGTCGACGACATGGTGATGAACAGGAAGATCCTGAGCATCCACCTGCGGAACATCGGCGTGGCCGAGGTGCAGCAGGCCGAAAACGGCGTGAAGGCGCTGGCGCTGATGAACGACTGGGTGCCGGACCTCGTGCTTACCGACATGTGGATGCCGGAAATGGACGGCTCGCGGCTGGCGGAGGAGATGCGCAAGCGCGCCCTGCTGGCGAAGATACCCGTGGTGGCCGTCACGGCCGACGTAGACGTCGGCTCCACCTACGACATGAGCTACTTCGCGAAAGTCATCGCGAAGCCCGTGTCCGACGCGAAGATCAAGGCGCTGTTCGCCGAGCTGTCATGAGAATACTCGTTTCCTGCATCCCCTACGACGGCGGAAAGAGCGGGATATCCGTCTACGCGCGCGAAACGGTGCGCGAACTGGCGGCGCAGGGCCACGAGCTCACGCTCCTGTGCGAGGACGGCCTTCTCGAGGAATGGCTGCGGCGCTTCCGGTTCCCGCACACGCCGCGCGTCGTCAGGCTCCGCCGCCTGCCCGCGACGCTGTGCATGCTGCGCCACCTTTTCGCGCTGCCGCTGTGGATCCGCCGCCGGCGGCGGGAATTCGACGCTTTCGCGATATGCGCCGCCAACCGCCGCGCGTGCGCGTGGTATCCGCTGCCGACCGCGGCGACCGTCCACGACCTTGCGAACTTCCACATACGCGGCAAGTATTCGCGGCTCAGGATGTTCTATCTCGCGCACGTCCTGCCGAGGTACGCGAAGCGCGCGCACAGGCTTGTGGCCGTGAGCGAAGCGACGAAAAGCGACATGGTGAAGTTCTGGCGCTGCCCGCCGGAGCGCGTGGCGGTGCTTTACAACGGGTTGAGCGAAGGAAGGGATGAAAGGGATGGAAGGGATGAAAAGGATATCGCTTCAATCCCTTCGATCGCTAACATCCCTTCCTCCCGCGCCGCCATCCTCTACATCTCGCGGATCGAACACCCGGGGAAGAACCATGTGCGGCTTATCGAGGCGTATTCCAGGCTGCCGGAGTCTCTCGCCAAGGCGCATCCGCTCGTGATCGCAGGCGCCGACTGGAAGGACGCCCATGTCGTGCATGAGGCCGCGGACAGGTCGCCTTACGCCAATCTCATACGCTTTACCGGTTATGTCGCGGACGAGGACATGCCGCGCCTCTGGGAAGAAGCGGGCTTCTATGTTTTTCCGAGCCTCTTCGAAGGCTTCGGGCTTTCGCTTGTGGAGGCCATGGCGAAAGGCAAGCCTTGCGCCTCGTCGGACAACGGCTCGCTGGGCGAAATCGCGGGCGACGTCGCGGTCACGTTCGACCCCGGAAGCGTCGATTCGATCGCCGGCGCGCTGAAGCGGCTTCTCGGAGAAAGCGAAGAAGAGCGCAAGGCGAGGGTGGCGCGCGGGCTTGAATGGATAAAGCGCTTTTCGTGGGAGGATCACGCGAAGGGAATCGTGAAGCTCCTGGAAGAGGCCCGGGGGCGCGGGGCGCAGGGCGGGAAACGGGAAGATGTCGCGCGGCTTTTCGGGATACCCGTCGCCAGGGTAGGGGAGGCGGAGGCCGTCGACCGCATCGTCAGGATGGCGCAGGAACGCCGTTCCCCGCCAGACGGACGGCAGGCGTGCGGCGGGAAGGCCCGTTTCGTGGCGACGCTCAACGTCGATTTCGTCGCGAACGCCGTAAGGGGCTGGCCGTTCGGCGGCGACGACGAGCTTTGGGGCTATCTCAAGAACGCCGATTTCGTGACTGCCGACGGGATGCCGATAGTTTTGCTCTCGCGGCTTCTCGGGCAAAAGATACCGGAGCGCGTGACGGGGGCGGACATGGTTCCCGCGATCTGCCGCCGTTGCGCCGGAGAGGGGCTTTCCGTCTATGTCCTCGGCGGCGACAGGGAAGCCGTCGAGGAAGCGTTCAGGAAGATGGATCTTGCATCGCTCCGCATCGCCGGCATAGACCCTGCTTTCGTGAAGCTTGGCGAAGACCAGCCCGAAATCGTCGAGCGGATCAACGCGGCGAAGCCCGACGTCCTTTTCGTCGCGCTCGGGAACCCGAAGCAGGAACTCTGGATGGGGCGCAACGCCGCGAAGCTCGACGCCGGCGTCATGATCGGCGTCGGCGGAACGTTCAATTTCATCGCAGGGCGCGTGAAACGGGCGCCCAGGTGGATGCAGAAGTCGGGCCTCGAGTGGATATACCGCATCATTCAGGAGCCGGGCCGTCTTTGGCGCCGCTATGCATACGGCCTCGTCAAATTTTCATGGCTGTCGTTCCGTTCTTTGCTCAAAGGCTATAGATAAAATGAAAGACAGGAATTGTTTGGCGCACCTCTCCGCGCTCGGCGCGTGGGCGGTGGCGTTCGGCTGCGCCGTGGGTTGGGACGTCTTTGTCCTGCCGTGGACGGACTTTCTGCCCAAGGCCGGGCCCGCAGGGGCGCTGTCGGGGCTTGCCGCGATCGCGCTTGCGATGGTCGCGATCGCGTGGAATTTCCATTACATGATGGTGAAGTGCCCCGGCCCCGGCGGGGTGTATTCGTACGCCAAAAAGGCGTTCGGGCACGACCACGGGTATATCTGCGGATGGTTCCTGTGCCTTGCCTACGCGGCGATAGTCTGGGCCGACGCGGAGATGATGACCGTAGCCGTCCGCTACATGATCGGGGGAAATCCGCTCCATTTCGGATTCAAGTACCGCATCGCGGGGTTCGACGTGTGCCTTGGCGACATGGCCATGGTGTCGGTCGCCATGTGCGCCATAGCCGCGCTCACCGTCCGGCGCCGCGTGGCGGCGGCGGTGCAGACGGCGATGGCCCTGCTGCTCGCGGCGGGGCTGATCGTGTGCTTCGGCGCGGCGGCGGCTTCGCACGATGGAGGCGTCGCGTCGATGCGGCCCTTCTTCTCTCCGTCCGGCGAACCGCTCCCCGTCCAGATGCTTGGCGTCTTCATTATCGCGCCGTGGCTTTTCGTGGGGATCGAATCCATATCCTGCATGTCGGCCGAATTCCGGTTTCCGGTGGAAAAGTCGTTCAAGATAATGGTCGCGGCGATCGTCGCTACCGTCGCCGCGTACGTCATGGCCTTGTTCATTCCCGTCCTTGCGCCGGGAAGCGCGGGCGCCGGATGGCCGGCCGCCGTCGCCGTGGGCGGTGACGCTAACGTCCGTGCGTTCGACATGGTCGAAAGCGTGCTCGGCGGGGCCGGTCCGGCCGTCCTCGGGATTACGCTTCTATGCGCTCTTTTCACGAACCTTCTCGGCAACACTCTCGTTGCGGGCAGGCTCCTCGCGGCGATGGCCGACGACGGGGCGATGCCGCTATGGCTCGGCAGGGAAAAGGGCAGGTTCTCGGCGAGGAATTCCGGCTTCGCCATCGCGGCGGCGGCCGTCGCCACGTCCGCCATCGGACTCAAGGCCGTCGACATCATAGTCGATGTGGCGATCGTCGGTACCGCCGTCGCCTACGCGTACACGTCGGCCGCCGCCTTCAAGGTGGCCAGGAAGGAGGGCGACCGCGTCTCGGCGGCGATAGGGCTGGCCGGGCTTGTCTTCTCCGCCGCGATTGCGGGGCTTTTCCTCGTTCCCGCCTTTTCCGTCTCGATGGGGACGGTTTCGTATCTCGCACTGGTGATGTTGTGCATCGCGGGGCTTGTCTTCTTCCTCTTCGCGTTCCACAAGGACGGGTCGCGCAGATTCGGGCGTTCGTCGATCGTGTGGGTTTCGCTGTTTCTGGCGATAGTGGCGCTTTCCCACATCTGGGCGCGGCAGACCGCCGGCGAGACCGTGCGCAAGGCCTACAGCGGCATCGCGGAAAGCCATGACAGGGTGTGCCGCGGAGCCTGCGCGGAAGACTGCCGCCGGGACGGCGCCGGGACGGAGTGGCACGAATGCCTCCGCTGCAATCTGGCCGGCGTGCGGGATACCATAATCCGGAACAGCGACGTGCAGAGCATCCTCACCGTCATTGCGCTTGCGCTGATGATCGCCGTATACATGGCCATGAGACGCCGCGAGCGGAGGATGGAGCGCGAGAAGGCGGCGGCGAAGAGTTATTTCTTCTCGACCGTCAGCCACGACATAAGGACGCCCCTCAACGCGATCATAGGCTTTTCCGAGATGCTGAAGACCGGGTTCCCGACCGCCGCCGAGCGGGACCAGGCCGTCGATTCCATAATCGCAAGCGGCAAGACGCTTCTCGGGCTTGTGAACGACGTCCTCGACCTGTCGAAGCTCGAATCGGGCAAGATGGACATAGTGCCGGAGCCGACCGACTGCGCCAGGCTTCTATCCGAAGTGGCGGAGGCGTTCAGGTTCGCGAAGGACAGGGGCGCCGTCGAGATCCGCTGCCGCGCGGACGGCATGCCGCCGCTGGCGGTCGATCCGCAGCGCCTCAGACAGATCGCGTTCAACCTTGTCGGCAACGCGATCAAGTTCACGAAAGAGGGCTTTGTCGAGATTCGCGCATCCTTCGTGAAAAAAGACGAGGCGTCCGGAACGCTGCGCATCGAAGTCGAAGACACGGGATGCGGCATAGGCGAGGAGGATCTCAAGCGCATCGGATCGGCCTACGTCCAGGTCGGCTCCAAGATGTCGCGCAACGGCGGAACCGGGCTGGGGCTTGCCATCTGCAAACAGCTTGCGGCGGCGATGGGCGGCGGGATCGACGTGAAATCCATCCTCGGGAAAGGCTCGACATTCTCGCTTGCGATACCGGACGTGAAGATCGCCGGAACGCCGGCGACGGCCGGCGGGACGGACGCGTCCGGCCCGGCGCCGGCCGCCGCCGGGCCGGACGATTCCCTGCGCATTCTCGTCGTGGACGACTCGAAGATGAATGTCATGGTCCTGACGGCGCAGCTCAAGAGCCTGGGGATGTCTGCAATCGCGTCCGCGGCCGACGGACAGGACGCGCTCGACCTCCTCCGCTCGCGCGGAGCCGGCGCGTTCGATCTGGTGCTTTCTGACCTGTGGATGCCGAAGCTCGACGGCGAGGGGCTTGTCAAGGCGATCCGCGCCGATCCCGCGCTTTCCGGGCTGCGCGTGGTCGCCGTCACGGCGGACGTGGAGTTCCGGGCGTCGTACGCGGAGGCCGGCTTCGACGGCATCCTGCTCAAGCCGGTGACAAAAGACAAGCTCGCAAAGCTGCTTTCGAAGGAGGCCGAATGAGAATCGCGCATGTCGTGAGACGTCTTTCGTTCGAAGACTGGGGCGGGACCGAGCAGACGGTCTGGAACCTCGCCAAGGCGCAGGCGAAGGCCGGGCACGAAACGCGCATCTTCGCCACGACTGCGCTGTGCGGCAAAAGGCAGGAGACCGTGGACGGAATCGAGATTGTCCGCTTCAAGCCGATATATCCCTGGTGGCCGATGCCGAAGAGCCTTGTCGACGAACTCGACCGCAAAGGCGGCAATCCCTTCGTTCCCGGCCTTGGCAAGGCGCTTCGCGAATGGAAACCGGATGTGATCCATTGCCACGCGATGGCGCGGATTGCGGAATTGTGCCTTCGCACGGCCAAAGGGCTGAAAGCGCAGGCGGGGCGACAACAAGCGTACGACAACAAGGGCGGGCGACCCAAACACTCAAACACCCGAACACTCAAACCCTTCTCCCCCGTTTGCGTAATTTCCCTCCATGGCGGGGGGGCGAACGTGCCGGGCGCGGAGGCGAAGAGCCTCAAGGCGCCGACGCGCGGGAGGCTTCCTTGGGGGAAGGCGATCGACATCTTGATGGGCTGGACGCGCCGTGTGCCGGAGGATTTCGACGGGATCGTCTGCGTCGGCGAAGACGAATACGAGAAATACAGAACCGTGCATCCGCATGTGATGTATCTCCCGAACGGTGTGGACTGCAGTTTGTTCAAAGGGCGTGAGACGCGAGACGATGAACGCTACGCGGCCGGTCGCCCCTTGCGTCTTCTTTGCGTTGCCCGCATTGACAGGCAGAAGAACCAGATGATGCTTGTAGAAGCGCTCGCGCGGCATCCCGGGATGGAACTTTGTCTTGCAGGGCCTGTCACGCAGCCCGATTACAGGGCCGAAATTGAATCGCGCGCGGCGGCGCTTGGCGTTTCCAGCCGCGTGACATTCACGGGAGCGCTCAAGCCGGGAAGCCCGGAACTTCTGGGAGAGTTTGCAAAGGCGGACGTCTTCGCGCTTGCGAGCCGCCACGAGCCTTTCGGAATAGCCGTTCTCGAGGCATGGGCCGCCGGGCTGCCGGTGGCGGCCAGCGGCGTAGGCGGGCTGGGACGGCTTTGCGCGGCGCATCCGGGCGCGGCCGAGGTGTTCGCTCCTGATGATGCGGCTTCGCTTGACGCGGCGCTGGCCGCAATCAAAGCCCGGCTTGCCGCCGACGGCGCGCGCGGGATGAAAGAAGCCGGCGCGGCGGCGGCCGCGGAATACGACTGGGCCGTGCTTGCGGAGCGCCTCGGGAAGTTCATGGAATCGATTCCGCCCGGGCGCGCCGCGGAATCAGATTGACGCCAGCGGAACGCACGCATCCGCGGCTGGGAGTCATTCTTCCACGGCGCGGGCGGCCGTGAGTCCGGCGTAAGCGACGGAAAACCGTTGTCAAGACAGGTTGATACGACATGGCAGACATCCCGACGACATCTACGACTCTTCTGCGCGACGTTGCGAGCGATTCGCAGCATGTGCGCTGGACGGAGTTTGCCGCACGCTATCGTCCGATGATGGAAGCATATCTGCGCGAGCGATTCCCGCCGGTCGAAGCGGATGACGTCATTCAGGAAACTTTGCTCGCCGTCTGGGCGGCATTGCCGTCGTATCGCTATGCGCCGGATGAGAAAGGACATTTCCACAACTACCTGACCGGCATCCTCCGCAACAAGGCGCTGCGTCAGCTTGGAGCGAATCGACGCCAGGCAGAGATTGCAGAAAAGGTGCGTGAAGACGCGTCGCCCATTGGTAGGGCGGGCGCTCCGCGCACGCCGCCTGACATGATTTCCGACGACGAACTATCCTGGCGCGAAACGCTCGTTGAAATCGCGCTTCGTCAACTGATGAACGACGAGTCAATCCAGTCCCGCACTCGCCAGGTGTTCCTGCGCGTGGCGGTGAACGGCGAAAAGCCGGACGACGTCGCCGCCGCGTTCGGAATCGAGCGCAACGCCGTCGACCAGATCAAAAGCCGGATGATGCCGCGGCTTCAGAAGATTGTGGCGGATCTCGAAAAGGCGGGAAATATATGAACCTTGGCGTGGACGAGATAGAAGGAATCCTTTCCGCCCATGAGCGGATGCCGACAGGCGCGTCGTTCCCGGACGGCGCAGTGTTCGGCAACTGGCGCGTGACGGCGTTTATCGGCAAGGGCGGGAACGGCGAGGTGTATCGCGCGGTGCATGTCGCGATAGGCACGTCCGCCGCCGTAAAGGTGCTTGTCCGCAACGAGCCGCGCGCAAGGGAGCGCTTCGTGCGCGAGGCAAGGCAGCTTTCGGAATTGAAGTCGGCTTCGTTCCCGCAGTTCTTTGAATACGGCGAAGCGAACGGATTTTTCTATCTTGTGATGGAACTCCTTGAACCGGGCGAACTGCCGTCTGGCGACAGGAATGTCGCGCGCTTTTTGCGGCAGGTTTGCGATGCCGTTTCTGAACTTCATGCCCGTGGAATCGTCCATCGTGACATCAAACCTTCTAACATCCTGTGGCGTACTGGGACGGGCATCATGCCTGTTGCTGTCCCCGTCCTTGCCGATCTTGGTCTTGTAAAGGACAGCGCGACATCCAACGCCGGACGTCCGACATCGGATATCACGCTTGGAGGCGTCGGCACTCCCGGCTATGGCGCACCGGAGCAGATGGAGCGCGGCGAGGCGTCCGTCGCCTCCGACATCCATGCTCTCGGCGTATTGGCCGACCGCTGTTTCGACAGCAAGCCGCCGCGAACGTGGCGGCGTATCATCGAACGCGCAACGTCGTCTATACCGGAGCGTCGCTACCAGTCTGTTGATGATTTTCTGAAAGCGATCCGCTGGCGTAATTTGTGGCGAATTATTGGTAAGGCCGTGCTGGCGTTTTTTCTGGTAGGCTTGCTCGTGGACATTTTGATTGTCGTCATAGTCATTTGGCTCTGGTAGCATATAACTGCATTCATGAAATAGTTATTCATTTTCCGCGTAAGATTTCAGCGCGCACCTTTCAGTATGAAATAGCGACGAGGATTGTCCTTTCCGCGGAAGAAGACGCAAGATCGCGATGCGGCTGGCGGTTTTTTGTAAATTTCCGTCTATAAACAATAGCATTCCAGAGCCTCGCCGAAGCAGTGGCAGAGCACTGTACTTTCTTTCTTTTGACGCAATCGCAGAACAAGGGCAGAGGAAAGAATGGCAATCGGAACGTCAGAAAAGCTGGCTCAAGAAGGACTGTGCGGAAACTGCGATCGGCTCGCGGCAGGAAAACGCATCGGCTCCTGCGTACGGAAGGTCGCGCACAATTTGGAAAGCATGCGCGGCACCGGTGGCCTTCTGCACCAATACCAAACTGACCGATGGGTCAGAATGGTAAACACCAAACTGACCTATGGGTCAGAATGGCATTGTGAGCAAGCCTTGTAGGGGCACGCGTCCCATGTTACCGTATGCTTATGACATCAACTCTCGCCAGATTCGAGGAGAAAATCCACCGCGTTCACCTGGCGGATTCCGTTATGGTCTAGCGGGGGGTCGTTGTCAAGCGTGATAAGGGTTTTGGGGTATTGGTCGCGTATTGTCTTGAACGGAGCGAGTTCCCTCTTGAGAGTGGCTTCATCCCGGACGGAAAGTGCAACCTGGAAGTATCTGGGCGCTGCATTCTCGAAGGCGACGAAATCGACCTCTTTGCCATCGACCGTTCCGACATAGACATCGCGGTAGCGCCGTTTGAGTTCGAGAAATACTATGTTCTCAAAGACATGCCCCATGTCGCCGCCGCGTTCGCCCGTCACTATGGAGCGGAGACCTTGGTCGGCGATGTAGTATTTGCCGAGAGTTTTGAGATAGTTGCGCCCCTTGATGTCGTACCTTGCGGCGTGATGCACGAGAAACGTTTCGCAAAGCGCGTTGATGTAGGTGTTGATCGTCCTGCTGGCGATAGCCGTTCCATCCGCCTTGAGAGTGCCGGCGATGCGGTTTACGGAAAGGGGGTTGCCGGTATTGTCGAATATGAACCGGACGATACGCTTTAGGACCGCTCCGTCTCGCAGACCGAGGCGTGCGAGTACATCCTTGTAGATTATCGTGTCGAATATCGCGGAAAGATAGTCTCTGCGAGATTCGTCGTTTCCGGCAAGCGTTGTCACAAACGGAAATCCGCCAAAGCGCATGTAGTTGGCAAACGCCTCTGATTTGGGCAGTTCCGGAAACGCGGAATGGTATTCGGCGAATGAGAGCGGCTGCATGACGATTTCCACATATCGTCCGGTGAGGAATGTGGCCAGTTCGCCGGAAAGAAACTTTGCGTTGGAGCCGGTAACATATACATCCGTATTGTTCTTCACAAAGAGTCCATCGACAAGCCTCTCGAACTCAGGCACCTGCTGAACCTCGTCAAGAAAGATGTATATCTTTTCAAGCGAGTCGTCCATTTTGGACCGGACGAATGCCCAAGCATCGGCAAAAGTGCGAAATATGCCGACATCGGGATCTTCAAAATTGATAGATACTATCTGACGGGGATCGACACCTTCGTCAAGCAGTTTGTCGCGAAAGAGCTTCAAGAGAGTTGTTTTCCCGCAACGTCGTATGCCAGTGACAACTTTGATGATGTCCTTGTCTCGCCAACTGGAGAGCCAGTCGGTGAAATACGGTCTATTTATTGTACTTGTCATAACAGAAATTCTCTTCTGTCAGTAGTTTTTGTACTTATAATACCAAAACCCATGGATGCAGTCAAGAGGGGGTAGTGAATAAATCCAACGTTGCAGTTTTACGTTGCCGATATGAAGTGATGTTAATTCATTTTTCGCATAAGATTTTGGGCGCGGAATGAAAGAATCAAGTAGAGGCAGGGTATGCCCTTCCACGGAAGAAGGCGCGGGGTCGCGGTTGCCTTTTGCGTTTTTTGTGCCGTCCGCAAAACTAAACGCAAGTTTGAAAAGGTAAACGCAAGTTTGCACAGGTGAACGCAATTTGCAGAAGTGATTGCAAACTTTTGCAAGACTT
>CADCBS010000066.1 GCA_902799715.1 uncultured bacterium
GAACAGCGCCGGCCCGCCGCCGGGCACGGCGCGCGCGGCGGCCCACGCCAGCGCGCAGGCCAGCGCAGTGCAGGCGGCATGGCGCGCGTGCGCCTTCAGGTAGGTGCGCGCCTGCGCGGAAGAGAAGAATTTCGTGAACACCACGTGCGTCTCCCACGGTATCTGTATCGCCGCGTAGCTCGCGATCGTCGAGAATATCACGCCGTCGAGCTTGTAGCCGTCGGGCAGCCATATCACGAAAGCGAGGTTCATGGCGAGGTTCGCCGCGCCCCCGGCCACCGGCTTCCAGCGGTCTTCCTTCCATATCGCGGCCGCCGTCTTGAACGACAGCAGCATCTGCCGCGACTGGTTCACGTAGAAATACAGCACCATCAGCGCCGGAGTGAGGAAGTGCCGCACCATGCCCGGGTCGTTGCGCGTCCACAGGGCGATGAACGGCTGGTACAGCGCCGCCATCATGGCGGCGCCGCAGAAGATGCACAGCTGCACCAGCCCCGACATCTTCATGAACAGCCTGAAGTTCTCCTCTTTCGTCTCGGTGTGTATCTTGTTGCCGAACCCGCCGACCGCCGAGCCGTAGATCGTCGCCACGATTCCGGCGGCGGACGTCGCCACGTAGTAGTAGTTGCCGTATGCGGCGACGGCGTAAAGCCCCAGGAACGCCGATATCACGATGTTGTCGAAAGAGTAGGAGATCACGCCCCCCACCTTGTGCATGAATATGGACTTCACGTCCGACATCACGCGCCGCCGCATCTCCGGGGACAGTTCCCCGCGCGGCTCCATGTCCGGGAACAGGCGCCGGGATTCGTGGAACATCAGCAGGTTCGAGATGGCGGTGAATACGACCGTGGTGACCACGTATATGTAGTAGTCCCGCACGAGGAGCAGCACCAGGAACACCGCTACGTACTGCGCCACCGCCGTGAAACTGCGGATGTTGCTCAGGACGTCGTTCCGGTGGTGGACGGTGAGGACCGCTCCGCGGTAGGCGAACAGGAAATAGCTTGCCGCAGTGTTGACGAGGTGTATCAGGTACAGGATGTGCAGGTCCACGTCGGGCGGCACGTCCCCGTGCACGAGGTCCCGCAGGAACGGCATCAGGCATAGCCCTATCGCGAATATGGCCGAGCCTACGCACCGGTACACGGTCCGGTAGAACCGCAGGTAGGCGCAGGCCAGCTCGCGGTCGTCCTGCGCTATCGGCTTGAACATCGAAGAGACCACGGCGTAGCCGAAGCCGAGCTCCGCGAGCATCAGCACGCCGAGTATCGAGCCGAACAGGCCGTTCAGGCCCAGGTATTCCGGGCCGAGCAGCCACAGGAACAGCGTCCTGTTCAAGAACGGGAACAGCAGCCGTATGCCGCTGTTCACGGCCGACGCGGCCACGTTCCGTTTCATGTTTGTCGCAAAATCGAGTTTCATCGTTCCGCCGCGGCCTGCACTGTCCGGGCCGCATGCACGGTTTGAGTATACCACAATCCCGCCTGATCCCCAATTTTCCAAACACACCCGGTGGAACGGCATCCGGCATCCGGCGTCCGACATCCGACATCCGTTTGCCGGTTGTCGGCCGTCGGCTGTCGAATGCCCCCATCGACAAAGCACGACCATCCTGTGAACGCGCCTGCCAAAGCCGCGGAAATGCGGCGGCGATGGAAAACTGCTTGCAGTCCGCAACGCGTTTTGCCATAATTTCCAGCGGTGGAAAAAGTCGCGACAGACAGATGCTCGTTTGACATCCACCCTCATAACCCCATAATCACGGTCGAATCCAGACGGAAAGGAAAACCGGCAATGGAAACAGCAATGAGGAGAGGCATAGCGGCGCTTGCGCTCGCATCCGCATCCGCGGAAAATCCTCAGGAAGGCAGGGCCGGGGCCCCGGCGAAAAGCTGAGCGCGCCGGAAGACCATGAGAGAGTCGCTTTCGGGAAGACTAGGCTTCATAATGCTCGCCGCCGGATGCGCCGTCGGGCTGGGGAACGTGTGGCGTTTCCCGTACATCGCCGGCAGAAACGGCGGGGGCGCGTTCGTGCTGGCGTACGTGGCGTTCCTTTTCGTGATGGGGCTGCCGCTGCTGGCGGCTGAACTTGCGCTGGGGCGCCGCTCCAGGCTCGGCGTGACCGGCGCGTTCGCCGTGCTCTCGCCGCCGGGGCGCGCCAAGGCGTGGCGGCGGATCGGCCTTGCGGTGTTCGCCGGCAATTTCGCGTTGATGGTCTACTACACCGACGTCGCCGGATGGCTTTTCCGGTATGTCGGCATATACGCGGCGGGCGGCGGCGCCGGACTGGGCGGCCGCGCGCTTTCCGCGTTCAATGGCTTCACGGCGCAGAAAGGCGTTTCCGCCGCGTACATGGCGCTTGCGGCCGGCCTAGCCGGGGCGGCGTGCGCGGCCGGCGTAACGAAAGGCGTGGAGCGCTGCGCCAAGGCCATGATGGTTTCGCTGCTCGTCCTGCTGGGTGTCCTCGCCGCGAAGGCGCTCACGCTGCCGGGGGCGGCCGAAGCCGTTGAGTTCTACTTGACGCCGGACTGGTCCGCGTTCGCCAGAAACCCCGGCAGGCTGCTTTTCGACGCCATGGGCCAGGCGTTTTTCACCCTCTCCGTGGGAATCGGCTGCATGGCGATACTCGGCAGCTACACTGACCGGCGCCATTCGCTCGTGAAGGAGTCGCTTCTTATAATAGCGGTGGACACTGCGGTGGCGCTCGCGGCCGGGCTTGTCGTGTTCCCGGCATGCTTCTCGTACGGCGTGGATCCGCAGGCCGGCCCGGGACTGGTGTTCGCGGCCATGCCGGAGATATTCGCCAAGACGCCGGGCGGCGGCACGTGGGGTTTCTTCTTCTTCCTTTTCCTGTCGTTCGCCGCGTTCACGACTGTCATGGCGGTGTTCGAGTGCCTTGTGGGCGGCGCGGCCGACGAAACGCGCGCGCCGCGCCCGGTCTGCGCCGCGGCGGTGGCCTGCGCGGTAGCGGCGTTCTCCATGCCCTGCGTGCTTTTCGACGGCGTGCTGGAATGGGAGGATTTCGCCGTCAGCCAGATATGGCTGCCGCTCGGCGCGCTCGCCGAATGCGTGTTCGTCTCCACGCGCATAGGATGGGGATG
This sequence comes from uncultured bacterium, assembly GCA_902799715.1. Lineage (GTDB taxonomy): Bacteria > Verrucomicrobiota > Kiritimatiellia > RFP12 > UBA1067 > CADCBS01. The sequence continues at coordinate 3,105 of CADCBS010000066.1, forward strand.
GGAAGGTTTCCGCGCCGAGGCGTCGGAAGGGGCCGGCCCGTCCGTCCCGCGATGGATGCGGCCGCATTTCGCCGTCGTGCTGCCGGTTCTGATAGTCGCCGTCCTCGTCTACGGCCTGGCCGCCGGCTGACCGGCGCCGGCGCGGTTCGCATCCGCAGACGCCGTTTGGTATAATCGTCGCCATGAAAAACGCCATAGCAAGTGCCGTCGCGGTGGCCGCAGTCTCCGTCGCCGCCGCATCCGTTTACGCCGCATCCGCATCCGCGGCTCCCGCCGCCCGGCCGCCCGCCTCGTCGCCGCCCGCCGCGGCATCGCCGTCCGCCCGCGAGGCGGCGCTCGTGCGGCGCCTGCCGGATATTTTCGCGAAATGCGCCGCGCGCTACCGCGCGATCGACGCCGAGGCGTCGAAAATGTCCAAGGGCGCGACCGTTCCGCACGGATGGCGTCAGTCCGACGGCAGGTTGGACATGCGCCCGGTGCGGGGGTGGACCGCAGGGCACTATCCCGGGTCGCTGTGGCTTCTGTACGAGGCGACCGGGGACGACTTCTTCAAGGAGCGCGCCGGGGCATGGACCGCCCTGCTCGCCCCCAACTCGAAAGAGACCGGCAACCACGATGTCGGCTTCATAATGTACTGCTCCTTCGGAAACGCGCGCCGTCTGCTCGGCACGGACAAATACGACGCGCTCCTGATCGAGACGGCGCATTCGCTCGCCAAGCGCTACAACCCGCGTCTCGGGCTGATCCGAAGCTGGGGAGACGTGCGCGACAGGAAGCATTTCCTCGTCATACCGGACAACCTCATGAATCTGGAGCTGCTCGAGTGGGCGTCGAAGAACGGCGGCGGCGGACGGTTCGACGAAATCGCCCGCTCCCACGCCGCGAAGACGATGCGGCACCATTTCCGGCCCGACGGCGGCGCGTTCCACGTCCTCGACTACGACCAGTCCACCCTGCGTGTCCAGGAGATCCGGCGCGGGCAGGGCGCGAGCTGCGAAACGGCGTGGTCGCGCGGCCAGAGCTGGGCGATATACGGCTACACGATGATGTACAGGGAAACGCGCGATCCGGAGTTCCTCGCGTTCGCGCGCAAGGTCGCGGATTTCGCGATCCGCCACCCGGCCATGCCAGGAGACGGCGTGCCTTGCTGGGACTACGGCGCGCCCGGCGAGGAGCGCGACTCGTCCGCCGCGGCCGTCATGGCCTCGGCCCTGCTTGAGCTTTCGACGTTTGTGCCGGGGGCCGCGGGCGCGGAATACAGGGCGTTCGCCGTGAAACAGCTGGAATCCCTTTCTTCCGCCGCCTATTCCGCCGCGCCCGGCGCGAACGGCGGCTGGATATTGATGCACGGCGTGGGCCACAAGCCGGGCGGCAGCGAAATCGACGTTCCGCTGTGCTACGGCGACTACTACTATCTCGAAGCGCTGCTGCGCCTCCGCAGGCTCGCCGCGCCGGCCCCCGCCGCCGCCCGGCCCGCGCCCTGCCCCGACAGCCTGTATCTCGAATATTCGCGGAACGGGAACCGCTCGCGCTATGAAAAGGCGTACCTCGGGAACCTTGCCGCGCTGGAAAAGGCGATCCTCCGGTTCCGCCGGGGCGGCGGCGCGGAGGCCGCGGCGGAAATCGCGGAATACCTCGATTTCCTGTCCGGCCTGAAATCGTGGACCCTGCCCGCGCACGACGCCGCGCTGACTTCGTTCAAGGGCCGGCCGCATGTCGATCTGGTCGCGGCGCGCGCGGGATTCATTTTCGCCGATGCCCTTTCCGCCGCCGGCGCCAGCCTTCCCGCCGCGACCGTGCGCAGGGCGCGGGCGGAGCTGGAGCGCAGGGTGTTCAAGCCGTATCTCGCCACCGCACGCAAGCCCAAGGACGCGCCCGGCGCGGGGCACTGGTGGTTCCGCTGCGGAAACAACTGGAACGCCGTGTGCCACTCGCTCGTCCTGCGCGCGGCGTTGCTGCACTATCCGCCGGGGGCGCCGGAGCGCGCCTGCATAGTGCGCGCCGCCGCGGACGCCGTGCCGTACTATCTCGACGGCTTCTCGCCGGACGGCTACTGCTCCGAGGGCGCGGGCTACTGGAACTACGGATTCGGCAATTTCCTGCTGATGGGGCTGGCCCTGAAGGACGCGCCGGAGAAAATCGACGTCTTCGCGGCCCACCCCAAGGCCAAGACCGCCGCAGCGTACGGGTTCGGGTACAAGATGTCTCCGCGCGTCTCGCCGCGCTTCGCCGACGGCGAAGGCACGCCCGCCGCGAAATATCTCGACATCTGCCGCAGGATATGGCCGGACCTCGAGACCGGCTTGGGGCCGCGCAGCGCGTTTCCCTCTGCGCAGGCGTGGATATTCCGCCCGGCGGGGCGGAAGGCCGCCGCCGGCGTGTCGCTCGGCCTCAAGGGCGGACACAACGCGGAACTGCACAACCACAACGACGTCGGGTCGTACAACATAGCTGTCGGCGATTCCATCGTCACGGGCGATCCGGGCGGCGAAGTCTACACGCGCCGCACGTTCTCCAAGAACCGCTATGCGTCGAAAGTCCTCAGCTCTTACGCGCATCCCGTCCCGCGCGTGGACGGCAGGTTGCAGGGCACGGGCCGGCGGTTCGCGGCGAAGGTCCTGAAGACGGAGTTTTCGGACGAAAAAGAGGTCGTCGTCCTGGATATCGCGGGGGCGTACGAGTGCGACAGGCTCGTGTCGCTCGTAAGGACGTTCGAGTACGACCGCGCGTCGGGCGCGGTCGCCGTGATCGACAAGGTGCGGTTCTCCGCCCCGTCCCGGTTCGAAGATCCGGTCGTCACGCTCGGGCGGTTCGAGGACGGCGCCGTTTTCGGCTCGAAGTCCGGCGGCGCCGGCCTCGGCTTCTCGGCGTCCGTCACCGGCGGGGCGTGGACCTGGCGCGAGGAGACAGTGGAGAACCCGGGCCGGGCGTCCGTCTCGATCCGCAGCGTGGCGCTCGATTTCGTCACCGAGGCGGAAGTGGTCTTCAGGTTCGCCCCGCGCGGATCCGGACCGGCCGGCCGCGGCGGAGGTTGCGGGAAAATCGCGGATTTGGTAGAATCAAAGCCGTCCAAAGGCAAATGAGGGCATGGATTCGTTGCGAATCTCGCACAAGACTGCATGAAAGACGACCAGTTCAATCCTTTCCGCGTTCCCGGGCCGCGGTTCATAGCCCGTCCATTGGAGTTGCTGTCAGGGCTTGCCGCCGTAGAAAAGGTCTATCGCAAGATACTGGCCATGCCGCAGGACAGGGACTTCTTCCGCAATTGCGCCGACGCGATGGGGTTCAAGATCGCGCTTTCAGACGCCGACAGGCTGCGCCTGCCCACCACCGGCCCGCTCGTGATAGTCGCCAACCATCCGTCCGGCATGACCGAGGGCGTGGCGGCGATAGCCGCGCTCAGGGAAATCCGCCCCGATGTCAAGACGCTGGGCATGACTTTCCTTTCGCGCGTCCCCGAAATGGCCGAGGCGTTTTTCTCGGTGGACGTCTTCGGCGGCGCCAAATCCGCCGCCGCCGCCAACAGGGCTTGCGTGGTCCAGGCCGTGAAATGGCTCGAAGCCGGGCACGCCGTGCTGGTCTTCCCCGCCGGAGTGGTGGCGCACCGCTCGTGGGGCGACAGGTGCCACCTGCGCGAATCGCCGTGGCAGAACGGCGCGTTCCGCCTGGCGGCCAAGACGGGCGCTAAGGTAGTCCCGGTGGGGTTCGGCCTGCGCAACCGCTTCCGCTGGCACATGCTGGGGCTTCTGCATCCGCTCCTCCGCACGATAAACCTTCCCAACGAATTCATCGCAAACCGCGGCAAGACGGTTCCTATGCGCATCGGCGAGCCGCAGGACCCGCCGGCCGAAAGCGCCGCCGAGTACATGCGCGTGCGGGCCCTCGTGCTCGCAAAGTCCGCCGGCGCCGCCGCAGACCGCACCGCCGCCCCCGCCCCCGCCGCCGAGCCGGTCGCGCCGGAAGGCGACCTCGCCGCGATCGCCGAAGAACTCGCGTCGCTGCCGCAGGACGCCTTGCTGATCCCCGACGCCGGCCCGTACCGCGTGTGGATCGCCAAGGCCGGGGACGTCCCGCTCACGCTCGCCGAGACCTGCCGCCTGCGCGAACTCACTTTCCGCGCCAACAACGAAGGCACCGGCAAGGCCGTGGACACCGACCGTTTCGACGCGGACTACCTGCACTTGATACTCTGGGACGACGCGAACAAGCGCATCGTAGGCGGATCGCGCCTGGGCGACGCGGCGGACATCGTGCCGCGCAAGGGCGTGGGCGGCCTCTACACGCGTTCGCTTTTCGGCTTCGGACAGCCGCTCCTGGACAAGCTCAACGGCGCTTTCGAGCTGGGCCGCACGTTCATCACCGCAGGCTACCAGCGCGACTACATGCCCCTGTACCTGATGTGGAAGGCTCTGTACGTCTACTTCCAGCGCCGGCCCGACGTCCACACCCTCTTCGGCACGGTTTCCATCCCGTCGTCCACACCGCCTTCCGCGCGCGCCTTGATGGCCGCCGGCCTGATGGCGGCGCATGGCGACCAGGAACTCGCCGCGCTCGTGAAGTCCCCCCACCCGCCGCGCGCCTACGCGCCCGAAGAGGCCGGCCCGTTCCTGCGCGACGCCACCGCGTTTGCCCGCATCGTACGCGACGCCACGCCAGACGGGCGCGGCTTCCCCGTGCTCCTGCGCCACTACCTGAAACTCGGCGGCCGCTTCGCCGCTTTCTCCGAAGATCCGCATTTCGGCGACTGCCTCGACGGCTTCGTGTTCGTGGACATGGCCTCACCGGGCGTCGGCCGGTTCATAAAGATGCTCGCAAAGACCGCCGAGCGCTCCAAGACGGCATCCGCAAAAGAACAGCTATGCTGACGCGCCTTTCGGTGAGGAATCTCGCGGTCGTGGAAAAGGCCGACGCGGAATTCGGCCCCGGATTGAACATCATAACCGGCGAGACCGGCTCCGGAAAGTCTGTCCTCAAGGGCGCCTTGGGCCTCGCCCTGGGGGCGCGCGCCGCGCCGTCCGCCGTCCGCGAAGGCGCGGCCGAAGCACGCATCGAGGCCGAATTCCAGCTTTCCGGCGACGCCCTCGCCGCCGTCGGCGGCTTCCTCGACCAGTCCGGCCTCCCTCCGTGCGAGGACGGCTCGCTGCTGATCCGCCGCACCGTGCAGGCCTCCGGCGGCGGCCGCATCCGCGTGAACGACGCCGCCGCCACCGGCAAGACCCTCCGCAAGCTCGGATCCTTGCTCGCCGACCTGCACGGGCCGGACGACAGCCGCGCGCTCGCCGACGGCTCGGTGCAGCGCTCAATGCTTGACGCCTACGCCCGCACCGACCGCTCGGGATACTCCGCAGCATGGGCCGGCCTCGCGTCCGCCTCCGCCGCCCTCGAATCGCTCCGCCGGGAATCAGGCGCCGGCCGCGACGCCGAAATCGAGCGCCTGCGCGACACCATCGCCGAAATCGACGAAGCCGCCCTTTCGCCCGAAGACGACGGCGACGCCTTGACGGCCCGCCACGCCGCCGCCGCGCACGCCGCCGAAATAGTCGAGGACGCCTCGGCCGCCTGCGCCGCGCTCGACGGCGACGACGGGCAGTCCGCCGCCGCCGCGCTGATCTCCGCCGGCGCCAGCATCGCTTCGATGGCGCGCTTCATGCCCGACGCCGCCGAATGGCGCGCCTCCGCCGAGGCGGCCGTCGTGCAGGTGCAGGAGCTTTCCCGCGCCATATCCGGCGCCGCGTCGCGCATCGACGCCGACCCCGAAACCCTTGCGTCGATAGATGCGCGCCTGTCTCTCGTCAGGCGCTTGATGCGCAAGTATTCCGCCGCCGGCGTGCAGGACGTGATCGACGCCCGCAACGCCGCGGCCGCCCGCCTGGAGATTCTTGAGAATATCGGCGGACGCATCGCCGCGCAGGAAAAGGCCGTCGCGGACGCGCGCAGGGCCGTGGACGCGGCCGGGGCGGCGCTGTCCGCCGCCAGGCGCAAGGGCGCCGCAAAGCTCGCCGCGGCCGTGACCGCCGAACTGCGCGGTCTCGGCTTCCTGAAGGCGTTCTTCGACGTTTCCGTGGAGAAAACTGAGCCTTCGCCCTCCGGATGCGACGCCGTGGAGTTCATGTTCGGCCCGAATCCCGGCGAACCGTCGCGCCCGCTCGGCGAAATCGCGTCGTCCGGCGAAATGGCCCGCGTGCTGCTGGCCGTCGAAACCGTCCTCGCCGGGGTCGATTCCACGCCGCTTCTCTTCTTCGACGAAATCGACTCCAATATCGGCGGCGAGACGGGCCGCGCAGTCGGCGAGCGTCTGCGCAGGGTCGCCGCCGTCCGCCAGGTGATCGCGATCACGCACCTTCCCCAGAGCGCGGTCTACGGCGCAAGGCATCTCGCCGTCTCCAAGTCGGTTTCCGGCGGGCGTACGCGCTCCTCCGTGACGTTGCTTGAAGGCGAAGCCCGCGCCGCCGAAATAGCGCGGATGCTCGGCGGCGGCGCTCCGGCTTCGGCCGCGGCGCACGCCCGCGAACTGCTCGCCGCGGCGAAGCGCGGATAATAGGCCGCTACAGCGCCGCCTCCACGTGCGCTTCGCCGGCGTAGATGCGCCTGCCCGCCACTTCAAGCGATCCGTCTTCCTCTATCCCCCCGCACGCGCCGCGCGCCGCGTCCGCGTCGGAATCCGTCTGCCGCACCGATACCATCCGGCCTTTCAGCCAGTCGGCTGACGACACTTCGTCCATGAATTGCGCGAATCCGCCGCGCCTCCACGCCGCGTATTTACGCTCGAGCGCGTTCAGCACTGCCGCAAGGCACTTTGAGCGGTCCGCCGGCTTCCCTCCGCGTAGCAGGAGCAGCGATGTCGCGCGGCCGGCGATGTCCGGAGGGAACTCCGTCTGGTTCACGTTCACGCCTATCCCCGCCAGTATGCGGTCGCCTTTCCGCAGGCAAAGGATTCCGCACGCCTTTTTCCCGCCCGCAAGGATGTCGTTGGGCCACTTCAGCATGAAAAGCCCGTCAGGCGCGCCGGGGCAGATTCCGCGCAGCGCCTCGCGCACGGCAAGCCCCGCCACGAGCGGGAACGTCGCCGCCTGCGCCGGCTCCATCCCGGCGCAGTCCAGCACCGCGGTGAAATAAAGATTCACGCCGGGCGGCGAGTGCCACTTGTGGCCGATCCTCCCCTCTCCGCCCGTCTGCGAATCCGCGCAGGCCACGAAACCGTGCCGCCCGGCCGCCGCGTCGATGTTGGTCGACACCGTTTCGCGCCTGAATGCGAAATTCCGCCCGATCGATTCCGTCTCGAGATATGGGGACGGGTCGATTTCCCCGCCCGCCGCGCCGCGGTATGGCATGGCTTCCTCAGATGTCGGTCGCGAGCTTGTCGATGTCTGCGGACGTGCCGAACACGATAAGCTTGTCGCCGGAAAGGATCTTGTCGCCCGCGCCGGGCATGATGGCCTTCAGTCCGCCGCCCCCGGCGTCCTGCCGCCTGATGCAAAGCACGGTAAGCCCGGTCTCGCGGCGCACGTCGGCCTCCGCCAGCGTCTTGTCGTGCCACTTGCGCGGCGCGGCTATCTCGGCCAGCGAATGTCCTTCGGACAGCTCGAAGAAGTCGGACACGCCCTTCGACGCGATGGAGCGCGCCAGCCTGCGCGCGCTGTCGCGGTCGGGGTGCACAACCAGGTCGGCTCCGATCCGCTTCAGTATCCTGCCGTGCAGGTCGGTCGCGGCTTTCGCCACTACGTACGGCACGCCGAGCTCCTTGCAGTTCGCCGTGGCCAGCGTCGACACCTCCACGTTCGAGCTGATGGCCACCACCACGGCGTCGCAGTCCCGTATGCCGATTTCCTCCAGCACGCGGTCCTGCGTGGCGTCGCCCTGAACGGCCTCCGACACTATCTCCGACATGTTCTGCACTATTTCGCGGTCGCGGTCCACGAGCAGTATGTCCGCCCCGGCCTCGGCCAGCGCCTCGGCGAGAGCGGTGCCGAACCGCCCCCCGCCTATTATGCCTATTCTTTTCATGCCGACAGTCTACCATAATGCGGCCCCTGCGCCAAAACCCTCCCGCTTCTTCCCCGCCCAACTTTGTCGCTCCCTCTCCCGTCCCATCATAAATATGTGCCTCCTTAAACCATGTTCTTTTCCAGACCTGTTTCCTTCGTCAACCGGTCCCTCCCCAAACTTGTTTGCCCAAAACTCGATGCGACTGGTAGTCGCATTTACCGTTGGAAGTGCCATCCCGAGATTTCATACGCACCGTAATCTCATTTTATGGTTGGGGTACGTTTTAAGGTTGCGGCGCGGTGGATTGAGCCGATTGCCCGCAGTAGCTTGCTGGCTCGCACATATTGGAATTCACCGTAATCTCATATTTTGCAGCAAATCGCCAATCGGCGTGGGCTTGAATTAGATTTCATACGCACTGTAATCTTATTTTGCTCTTGTGCATTTATGACACCAACCCTTCCGTCTCCATTGCACCATCCAATCCCTCCGCCAGCCCCCCCCCCCCCCCATGCGCCATCACCCGACCTTCTCCACTCTGCAGTCTCCCCCGCCCGCCCCCTCCTGCTTCTCTTTGTAAAACAGCATTAAAACATACAAAAATAACGGGAATTTGATTTCATACGCACCGTAATCTCATTTTATGCTTGCGGCTGTCAGATGGGTTTGGTTTTTTGCTTTTTCAAGGGGTTTTTCCGCAATTTATGGGGTAATTGCTAAAAGTTTATGGGGGTAATTGCTAAAAGATACGGCTTAATCAAAGTTATCCTCATTTACTATCCCGTGCGAAGCGCGGGCGGCGGGCCACATGGCCAATCCACCCAGTCTCTCCCAAACCCGATTCCTCCCCCGCAGTCTCCATCGATTCCCATGTAAAACAGCTTGATAACATGCAAAACACCATGAATTAGATTTCATACGCATCGTAATCTTATTTTATGCTTGCGGCTGCCAGATGGGTTTGGTTTTTTGCTTTTTCAAGGGGTTTTTCTGCAATTTATGGGGGTAATTGCTAAAAGATACGGCTTAATCAAAGTTATTCTCACTATCCCGTGCGAAGCGCGGGCGGCGGGCCACACGGACAATCCCCCCAGTCTCTCCCAAACCCGATTCCTCCCCCGCAGTCCCCATCGGTTCCCCTGTAAAACAGCTTGATAACATGCAAAACACCAGAAATTGGATTTCATACGCACCATAATCTCATTTTATGCTTGCAGCCGTCAAATGGGTTTGGTAACATTGCCGCGTGCGCAAGAAACCAGCCAGATGCAATGCAGTGACGCCACCCGCCGGGAATGCCGGCAGGGCGGGCAAATGCTTGTCGCTTGCAAAGCCTGGTCTGGGCGCCAAAGGCCTTGATTTGGACGCGATAGCGAAGCCTTTGCCTGCAACAAGGCAGGGGCGCGGTGCCAATAGGCTTGATTCATGCACGAATGGGAAGTGTTTGCCTGCAACAAGGCAGGGGCGTGGTGCCAAAGTCATTGATTCATGCACGAATGGGAAGCCTTTGCCTGCAACAAGGCAGGGGCGTGGTGCCAATAGGCTTCATTCATGCGCGAATGGGGCGCGTTTGCAATGTGCAAAGCAGGATATGGGTGCCAACGGGCTTGATTCGCGTGCTACGGGGAAGAGTCTCCAATGCAGGAAGGCCGATTCAGGGCCTGAAATGCGCAGCAGGACGCCCGAGGACGAGTTTTCTGCATGGCTTGCGAAGTACGGGCCGGTGGAGCGGAAGATAATAGAAGACCGCGCGCGACGGCTTGCCAACCGCGAAAACAGGCGCAGGGCGAAGGCG
>CADCBS010000067.1:0-4972 GCA_902799715.1 uncultured bacterium
AATTGCGTTCACCTGTGCAAACTTGCGTTTACCTTTTCAAACTTGCGTTTAGTTTTGCGGACGGCAGGCATTATCCCGGGAAATCCGGGATAAGGGTGGCTGGGCCGGCCCGCCCCGGATTTCATACGCACCGTAATCTCACTGCGACAAAATGTCGCAGCAGCCCGCCCAGGATTTCATACGCACCGTAATCTCGCTGCGGCAAAATGCCGCAGCGGCCCGAAATAGATTTCATACGCACCGTAATCTTGTTTCCGGGGGGCGGAAATAGACTTTCGCGCGCGGACTTGGTAGAATACGGAATGTTCCCGCGCATGCCGCGCGGGCGGACGGAACGGGACGGACGGAGCGTATGGAAATGCAGGATGGCTGCGCGTTTGATGCGGACGGAATCGCGGAAAAGTTCGAAAGGCTTTCGGCGACGCCGCCTTTGCGCGTGGAGACAAGCCGCGAGCTGACGGCGGCCGTGCTGGGCGCGGGCGCGCGAGGACGGACCTACGCGGGCTACGGCAGGCTTTTCCCCGGCACGATGCGCGTGACGGCGGTGGCGGACGTGAACGCATGGCGGCGCGACGCGATGGGCGCCGAGTGGGACGTTCCGGCGGAGAGGCGCTTCGGCGACTTCCGCGAGCTGCTCGCCGCCGGCGCGAAGGGGCGGCTCGCCGACATCGCCATAGTGTCGCTGCCGGACCATCTGCACTGGGAGGCCGGAATGGAGGCCATGGCGCAGGGGTACGACGTCCTGCTCGAAAAGCCCATGGCGCAGACCGAGGAGCAGTGCCGCGACCTGCTGCGCCGCCAGCGCGAGACAGGCGCCATGGCGGCGCTCGGGCACGTGTTGCGCTACTCGCCCTACTTCCGCGCGGTAAAAGCGATGCTCGACGGCGGGCTGGCAGGCGAACTCGTGAACGTGCAGCACCAGGAGCCGGTGGAGTGGGTGCACATGTCGCATTCGTTCGTGCGGGGCAACTGGCACGACTCCAAGGCGTCCACGCCGATGATCGTGGCGAAGTGCTGCCACGACATGGACATCCTCAGATGGTGGACCGGGCGGCGGTGCCTGCGCGTGTCCGCCGAAGGCGGCCTGCACCTGTTCAAGCGGGAAAACGCGCCTGCGGGGTCGGCCGGGCGCTGCACGTCGTGCCCGCTGGAAAAAACGTGCCGGTTCTCCGCGACGCGCATCTACCGCCGCGGCAGCCCGTGGCTGCACGTGCTGGACCTGCCCGCGGACTTCACGCCGGAGGACGTGCGCAGGAAACTCGATACATGCGACTACGGACGCTGCGTGTACCGCATGGACAACGACCAGCCCGACCACATCGTGGCGTCGCTGCTGTTCGAAGGCGGCGTCACGGCGTCGTTCTCGATGGACGCCTTCGCGCCGCGCGGCGGACGCCGCTCGCGGCTGATGGGCACGGAAGGGTACATCGAAGGCGACGGAACGTCCTTCTCGCTCTGGCGGTTCGATTCGGGGAGGCGGTTCGACTGGACGTTCAAGCCTGCCGGCGAAGGGGACTATGCGCAGAACGGGCACAGCGGCGGCGACCTGATGCTCATACGCGATTTCATAGCGGCCGCGGACACGCGCGACTTCTCGAAGCTTTCCTCGGATTTCGGATCGAGCGTGGAAAGCCATCTGATGGCCTTCGCGTGCGAGAGAAGCCGCCTGGGCGGCGAAACGGTGCGTGTGGAAGTGTGAAAGGCCCGCAAAGGGCAGCAAAGGAAAGGCTGGAGCCGTGGCGGAAAAAAAGGTGCGCAAGGAAAACGAACTCACGTTCACCGCGATAGCCCTCGGCGTTCTGCTGGCGGTCGTGTTCGGCGCGGCGAACGCGTATCTCGGACTGCGCGTGGGGCTGACCGTGTCGGCGTCAGTCCCGGCGGCGGTGATATCCATGGGGATACTCCGCTTCGTCATGCGGCGCGACTCCATCCTCGAAAACAACATGGTGCAGACCATAGGCAGCGCCGGCGAATCGCTGGCGGCGGGCGCGATATTCACCCTGCCCGCGCTGTTCCTGTGGGCGCAGGAGCGGCCGCTGGAATTCAGCCAGCCCGGGATCGCGCAGATAACGCTGGTGGCGCTTTCGGGCGGCGTGCTGGGCGTGCTTTTGATGGTTCCGCTGCGGCGCCCGCTGATAGTAGACGAGGAAAAGACGCTGCGCTACCCGGAGGGGTGCGCCTGCGCCGACGTCCTGAGGGCCGGCGAAGCCGGCGCGAAAAGCGCGGGCAAGGTGTTCGCCGGGCTCGGGGCGGGCGCTGCGGCGAAGTTCGCGGCGGGCGGGCTGAAGCTGTTTCCCGAATCGTTCCTGTGGCCGGTGCGCGGCCTGCGCGGCGCGATGGGGCTCGACATCTCGCCGGCGCTTTTCGGCGTGGGGTACATGGTCGGGCCGAAGATCGCCGCGGTGCTGTTCGCCGGCTCGCTGCTTGGATGGATGGCGGTAATGCCGGCGATAGCGGCGAACCTTCCGGAGGCGGACGTCCAGTGGAGCGCCGCGCTCGCTAAGGAAGTGTGGTCGAAGCACGTGCGCTACGTGGGGGCCGGCGCGATCGCGATGGGCGGCTTCCTGTCGCTCGTGCGGTCCATGCCGCTTTTCGCGCGCACGTTCGCCGCGGCGCCGGGCAAGGGCGGGCGGGACGACGGCGGGGCCGGGCGCGATCTGCCGCTCCGCCCCGTGCTGTGCGGGATCGCGTGCGTCGCGGTGTTCGTATGGGCGGCGCCGGCCGTGCCGGTGGGCTTCGCCGGGGCGGCGCTGATAGCGCTTTTCGGGTTCTTCTTCGCGGCCGTCTCGGCGCGCATGGTCGGGCTCGTGGGAAGCTCGAACAACCCGGTGTCGGGCATGACGATCGCGACGCTCGTGGTGGCGTCGCTCGTGCTGAAGGCGACAGGGCAGGCCGGGGCGGCCGGGATGGCGGCGGCCATCGCCATCGGCAGCGTGGTGTGCATCGTCGCGGCCATAGCGGGCGACACGGCGCAGGACCTGAAGACCGGACGGATCCTCGGCGCCACGCCGTGGAAGCAGCAGATAGGCGAGCTCGTGGGCGTGGCGGCGGCCGCCGCCGCCATCGGCGGGGTGCTGATGCTGCTGCACAAGGCGTGGGGCTTCGGCAGCGACGCGATAGCCGCTCCGCAGGCCACGCTGATGAAAGTCGTGGTGGAAGGCATCATGGACGGCGGCCTGCCGTGGGACCTGCTCGCATACGGCGCGGGGATAGCGGCCGCGGCCGCGCTCTGCCGCGTGCCGGTGATGCCGCTCGCCATCGGCATATACCTGCCCGCGGGGCTGAACGCTGCGATCTTCCTGGGCGGGATGCTGAAGCTGGCCGCCGACCGCCGCCGCGCGCGGCGAGGCGCGGGCGGCGAGGACGGCGGAACCCTGTTCTCGGCCGGGCTCATCGCCGGCGAGGGCCTTTGCGGAATCCTGCTCGCCGTCTGGACCCTGCTGCGCTGAAGCCGGCGCGGCCGCGCCGCGCACGCTTCCGCCCCGTGCGGAGCGATATAGTTTTTTCCTATCGCAAAAAGCAAAAACTTCCGATTACCTATGGCAGGCGGGATGATGGTAGACTTCCCGGCGTCGGCGCGAAACAGGACTCCGCGCCATGGACGGCAAACGGAAGGAGACAGACGATGGGAAACGCGAAAAGATACAGACCCGAGACGCTGGCGGTGCACGCGGGGCAGGAGAAGCCCGATCCGGCGACGCTCGCGAGGGCGGTTCCGGTGTACAGGACCACCGCCTACAATTTCCGCGACTCCAAGCACGGGGCGGACCTCTTCGGGCTCAGGGAGCTGGGCAACATATACGCCAGGCTCATGAACCCCACGAACGACGTCCTCGCCAAGCGCATCGCGGCGCTCGAGGGCGGCGCGGCGGCGCAGACGCTTTCCTCCGGCACGGCGGCGATCTTCTTCACCATCACGAACATCGCCCGCGCCGGCGACGAGGTTGTCGCCGCCTCTAACCTCTACGGCGGCACGTTCAGCCAGTTCGACGCGATCCTCCCGAACGCGGGCATCAAGGTAAACTTCACCACCGTCAACGACTTTGGGGCCGTCGAGGCGGCGATAAACGAGAAGACTAGGCTTCTCTTTATCGAGGCGGTCGGCAACCCCGCCCTTGACATCGCGGACATAGAGAAGTACGCGGAAGTCGCACACAGGCACCGTCTGCCGCTCGTCGTGGACGCAACGTTCACGCCGCCGCCGCTCCTGAGGGCGCTTGACCACGGCGCGGACTTCGTCATCCACTCCCTTTCGAAGTGGATCGGCGGACACGGCGCGGGAATCGGCGGCGTAGTGGTCGAGAAAGGCGGCTTCGACTGGTCCGACCCCAAGTTTGCGCTCTACAACGAGCCTGATGCGGGTTACCACGGCCTCAGGTTCGCACACGACCTCCCGGAGCCGCTCAAGCCCATCGCGTTTTCGATTCGCCTTCTCACGGTAGGGATCCGCAACCAAGGCCCGACGCTCGCGCCGGATGCCGCGTGGATATTCCTCCAGGGCGTCGAGTCGCTGCCGCTCCGCATCGCGCGCCACAGCGAAAACGCGCTCGCGGTCGCGAAGCACCTCGAAAAGCACCCGAAGGTGGCGTGGGTGAAGTATCCTTCCCTCACGCAGCCGGAACTCGCGGAGAAGTATCTCCCGGACGGCGCGGGCGGAATGGTCGTGTTCGGCGTCAAGGGAGGCGCGGAGAAGGCCCGATGTTTCGCGGACGCGCTCAACGGCGAGATATTCTCGATCCTCGCCAACGTCGGCGACGCGAAGAGCCTCGTGATCCACCCGGCCTCGACGACGCACTCGCAGCTCTCCGAAGGAGACCTCAGGAAAGGCGGTGTCCTGCCCGAACTGATCCGCCTCTCGATCGGCATCGAGCATGTCGACGACATAATCTCGGAGCTTGACAGAGCCCTGGAAACAATCTAACCCCCCGCCCTGCCTCGGCAACGGGGCAGGGCATTTAAAGAAAACACATCA
>CADCBS010000067.1:4985-17651 GCA_902799715.1 uncultured bacterium
CCCCCCCCCCCCCCCCCCCCCCCCCGGCCCGCCCGGGATGGCCCCGGGCGGGCCACTTCAGACAACTACCGAAAAACCAAACAAAGGAGTAAAAAATGAACAAGACCAACAACGAAAAATTCGTCCGCACCGTAATCTCATTTTCCGCAGCCGTCGGAATCTTCTCCGCCGCGCATGCCGGAGTCCCGCTCAACAACCTGCAGGGCGCGGGAGGCATTGCCTTCAACCCCCTTGCATATACGGCAGGGCGACCATGGGACGGCGCGGACGGAGGCGGCTCGACAAACGGGGTGGAGCACTCCGCGCTAAACGGAATCGTGTCGCGTCCGCAGGCCGGCGCGTGGTACGTCAACCTCAACGACGCCGGCATCAACTGGGGCGCCTTCGGCGCCGCGTTCACCGTTGCAGACCGGCTCGAACTTTCCGCAGGCTACGAACTCGTCAACGCGCGGAAGTACGGCGACAAGTCGATCGACAAGTACAACCTCGGCGCGAAGCTTCGCATTCTCGACGAGAATGCGTTCGACACCTCGTGGGTCCCGGCGATAGCGGTCGGCGGCATCTACAAGTACACCGATTCGCGGACGGTCAAGGCGCTCGGGCTCGACCACGACGGATTCGACGCATACGCCGTCGCGACCAAACTGGTCACCCAGACCCCGTGGCCGGTCCTTCTCTCGGCGGGCCTTCTCTACACCGACGAAGTGGTGAACGGCGTAGTCGGGCACAACGACTACGACCTTGCCGCCTTCGGCAACATCGACGTGCTGCCGGCGTCGAACGTCGCGATCGGCGTCGAGTACAAGCAGGGCGCGCGCGTGGGAGACGGGATCCGCAACCACGACTACTGGAACGGCCACGTCGCGTGGTTCGTCAACGACAGCTTGACGCTCGTCGCGGCGTTCGCCGAGACGGGAGACAAGGACAAGTTCTACCGCGGCGGCTCCGCGAAGAACCTCGGCGTAGGCTCGGGCCTGGTCCTGAGCGTACAGTACCGGTTCTAAACCCATGGCCGCGAAGACCGCAAAGAACCCGGGCTTGCCCGGCTTCAGAGAAACGGGCGTCCCTCTGCGGCCTTTGCGGCCGGAAAACCGGCGAAACGCCGAACAACCAAACCACCAAACTATGATATAATACGGCGAAAGGAAAACCATCATGAGCAAGATCGCAAAGAGCATACTGGAAAAGGTCGGCGGCACGCCGCTTGTGGAGATATCCAGGAAACTTAACAAGGGCCAGGCGCGCGTCCTGGCCAAAGTGGAGTTCTTCAACCCGGGCGGGAGCGTGAAAGACCGCATCGCGTTCGCGATGGTCGAGGCGGCAGAGAAATCGGGCGTGCTCAAGCCGGGCGCGACGATCATCGAGCCGACGAGCGGCAACACGGGCGTAGGCCTCGCGCTCGTAAGCGCGGTGAAGGGCTACCACCTCATCCTCACCATGCCCGAGACGATGTCGATCGAGCGGCGCAAGCTCGCGGCGGCGTACGGCGCGGAAATCGTGCTCACGCCCGGCGCGGCCGGCATGAAAGGCGCGATCGCCAAGGCGAACGAGCTTCGCGAGGCCACGCCAGGCGCGGTGATCCTGCAGCAGTTCGAAAACCCGGCGAACCCGGAATACCACTACCGCACCACCGGCCCGGAAGTGTGGGAAGGGACGGACGGCGAAGTCGCGGCGTTCGTGGCTGGCGTGGGCACGGGCGGCACGATAACAGGCACGGGCAGGTATCTGCGCGAAAAGAACCCGGAAGTGAAACTCGTGGCCGTGGAGCCCGACACCTCGCCGGTCCTTTCCGGCGGACAGCCAGGCCCGCACAAGATACAGGGCATCGGCGCGGGCTTCGTGCCAAAGACGCTCGACACGTCGATCCTTTCCGAGATCGTGAAGGCCACTGCGGAAGACGCCGGCGCGACGGCGCGCGCGGCGGCGGCGCAGGAAGGGCTTCTCGTGGGCATCTCGTCCGGCGCGGCGCTCTGGGCGGCGCTGGAGCTTTCGAAGCGCCCGGAGTTCGCCGGCAAGACGATAGTGGCGCTTCTTCCCGACACCGGCGAGCGCTATCTCTCCACGTGGCTCTTCGAGTGACGCGGGCGGGAGGCGCGCAGGCGCGATGACACTGCAGCAGCTGAAGTACGCGGATGCGGTGGCGGCGTGCGGCTCGATAAGCGAAGCCGCGCGCCGCGTCTTCGCCACGCAGCCCACGATCACGGGCGCCATACGCGCGCTGGAGGAGGAGCTGCGCATCGCGATATTCGTCCGCACCAGCCGCGGCGTATCCGTGACCCGCGAAGGCGACGAGTTCCTGGCATCCGCCCGGCAGATACTGGACGACGCCGCGCGCATACAGGCCAAATACTCCGGCAAGGCGGTGCGGCGCCCGCAGTTCGCCGTGTCGTGCCAGCACTACGCCTTCGCCGCCGAAGCCTTCATGGAAGTGGTGAGATCGCATGACGCGGACTCGTACGACTTCACGCTGCGCGAGACGACGACCAGCGAGATCATCGACGACGTGGCGCGCTGCAGGAGCGAGCTGGGCATACTGTACCTGTCCCGCAGGAACGGCGCGGCGATTTCGAAGATACTCAAAAAGGCCGGGCTGGAGTTCGAGGAGCTGTACAGCGCCGTGCCGCACGTCTTCGTGGGCAGGGACCATCCCCTGGCGCGCAGGAGGAAGGGCGCGGTCTCGCCGGAGGAGCTGGACGCCTATCCGTACTTCACCTACGAGCAGGGCGTGGAGAACGCGCTCTACTTCGCGGAGGAGATCATGCCCGCCGTGGACCGGAAGAAGAACATCCGCGTGCGCGACAGGGCCACGATGACGAAGCTGATGCTGGGCCTGGACGGATTCACGGTGTCGTCCGGCGCGGCGAGCAGGATGTACGCGGAAGAGATAGTCGCGGTGCGGCTGAAGTCGGACGAGACGATCCGCGTAGGCATGGTGAAGCGCGCCGGAACGCCGCTGTCGGCGCAGGGGGCGGCGTTCGCCGCGGCAGTCCGCCGCCGCGTGCCTTCCCCGTCCGCGAAGAAAGGGCGCGGCCGCGCCGCGCGCGGTTAGCGGCCCGGGTCAGTCGATGATCCTGTCCCAGGCGCCGCCGCCTTCGCCGCTCTCCCCGGCGTCGCCGGCGTCGACTGCGCGCTGCGGGCGCGCCTTCGGGCGTTCGCCGAACAGGACGGTTCCGAGCCTGACGAGCGTCGCGCCCTCCTGCACGGCGATTTCGTAGTCGTTCGTCATGCCCATCGAAAGTTCCGGGAAAGAGGCGCCGAACTCCGCCTCCATGGCGTCGCGCAGTTCGCGCAGCCCGGCGAACACCGGGCGCGTCTTCTCCGGCTCCGGCTCGAACGGCGCCATTGTCATGAAGCCGTCCAGCACGATCCGCGGGAGCGAAAGCGCCTTCTCCACGGCGGCCGGGACGTCCCCCGGCGCGAAGCCGCCTTTCGTCCGCTCGCCCGAGACGTTCACTTCGAGCATGACGGCCGGCGACACGCCGAGTTCGTCCGCGACGGCGGCGATCTTCTCGAGGACGGGGATGGAGTCCACCGCGTGGAAGCGGCTGAACAGCGCGAGCGCATGCCGCACCTTGTTGCGCTGGAGCCTTCCGATCAGGTGCCATTCCGCGCCGGAGGGGCACAGGGGGATCTTCCATGCGGCCTCCTGCACCTTGTTTTCGCCAATCGTGCGCAGTCCGCATTCCATCGCCTCGCGCACGGTTTCGGGGCCGTGCGTCTTCGTCACGGCCACGATCCGCACGCCGTCGCGCTTCCTGCCGGAAGCCGCGCACGCCGCGGCGATGCGCGCCTCCACGTCCGCCAGTATTCCGTCCAAAGGTCTCATCGCCGGGTCCGTCAGTCCTCGAAAGGTATTTTCAGCGTGTCGCGGAAGTGGCGCACGAGGTCTGCGGCGTTGGCGTGGTGCCATGCGTCGAGCGTCATGCGCCTGCCGTCCTTCAGCGACACGCGCGCGATGCGTTTCGTGCGCCACTGGCGCAGATCCATGTCCTTGATTTCAGTGAACGGGACCTCGCGGCCGCCTGTCATGGAGCCTTTCATGGTCCCCTTCCCGAAGTCCCATTCGAGCGTCTTCAGCGCCTCGCGCGCGAGCAGGATGGAAATCAGCAGGGCCACGCCGTCGAGCACGCCGCCGAAGACCAGCTGCTCGCCGATCTTGTGATCCGGGTGCGGCGGCTTCTCGTTCTCGAGCGTTTCGGGCAGCACTTCCCTCGCGATCTGCTCTTCGCGCCATCGGCGGTTCTCCTCCGGCCAGGCCACGAGGCCGTCGTAGAAGAACCACAGCCCCACGGCGCCGAGCAGGGCGGCCACCGCCAGATGGCGGAGTTTGTATTCTTTGTTCAGGACCAGTTTCATTGCGGATTCGTCCCCTTTCGCGTAAAGTCTACCATAATTCCCCGCGCGGCGCGCAAAAGGATTTCCCCGGCCTTTCAGTCAAGACCCTCGACGAGTATGCGGAGGGAGTACTTGCCTTTCTTGAGCATGTCATCGTCGTGCGGACGGGCGCCCCAGCTGTTGTCGCCGCCGACGCCCATCTGGACCGCGTCCACATTTACGGTGATCTCGCCTTCGTCCTTCAGATCCCACTGGTGCTTCGCCTTTTCAAGCGACTCCTGCGAATAAGGCCAGGCGTTGAACCCGACCGGCGCGTCGAGCGCCGTGATCTTGATCTTCTTGCCTGCCGCGTTCTTGAACGTTATCCAGCGGCATCCAGTGCGGTAGCCCTGCTCGCCGGGCTCGGTGTAGTTGTCGGGGTTGAGGGCGTTCCAAATGTATTCTATATTGCCGTCCTTCCCGGCAAGGCCCCTGCAAAGTCCGACGTTCGCGCCGAAAACGCCGCAAAACGCCGCCGTCGCGCGGTCGGAATAGTTCTCCCACGGGCCGAGGCCGTACCACGAAACCATCCTGTAATCCTTCGGGATCTTGAACGTGACGCCGACACGCGGCAGGGGCGGAAGTTTCGCGTTCTCCACGTTCAAGGCAAGGCTCACGAGTTTCTTCCCCGGCCCCGCCTTGGAAACTTTCAGATCCGCCTTGACGCCAGCCGGCATCTTCTGCGAAGCCGTGGCGTCGCGCCACACCTTGCAGACCCGGCCCATCTTCCAGCCGCGGTCGTTGTCGGTCGGCGCGCGCCAGAGATTGATGCGGAACGCGCCCGCGTTCGCGGCATCGCCTGTCGCGGCCGGTGCGGGAACCGGCTTGAACGGTTTGGCGAAACCATCGGTCGCCAACGGCCCTTTCACGCCTTTCTTCCAAAACGAGAACACGATCTCGTCGCCGTCCGGCGCATCGACCTTGAGCGTCTTTTCGCTGTCCGGCGCGAACCCGGAAAGATCGAGGCCGCCGACGGCCGCTTCTTTGCCGTTCCTGAAAACCTTCCATACGCCTTTGACGCCGTCGAGCGACGTGAAGCGGTATGCGTTGTAGATCTTCGCGGTCTTCGCAGCCCATTCCCACGAATCGACGTGGATCGGCTGGTAGGCGTGTTTTACCTCGTACGCGCCGGGATGGTACGAGCGGTCGGCGGCGACAATGCCGTTGCAGTTGAAGTTGTCGTCGTTGGGCTTGTCGCCGAAATCTCCGCCGTAGGCGAGCCACTTGCCGCGGGAGTCGGTCTTCCAGAGCGCCTGGTCGGCGAAGTCCCAGATGAAGCCGCCCTGCATCGACGGGTATTTGCGCACGAGGTTCCAGTAATCCTGGATGTCGCCGTTCGAGTTGCCCATCGCGTGGGTGTATTCGCAGAGGATGAACGGCTTTTTCGGGTTCTTCCTCACGTACCTTTCGACGTACCACGGGCGCGCGTACATCGGGCACTTGATGTCGCTGTGGCCGCGGTCCTGCGCCTGCTCGTACTGGATCGGGCGCGTCGAGTCGATCGCGCGGACGGCCTTGTACGCGTCGACGAAGTTGGGGCCGTCGCCGGCCTCGTTGCCCATCGACCAGATCACTATCGACGGATGGTTGCGGAAGGTCTTGACCATGTTGACGTTGCGCGCGACGTGGGCGTCGTGGTAGAGCGGGTTCTTGGCGAGGGTGTCGGGGCCGTAGCCGGCCCCGTGCGACTCGACGTTCGCCTCGCAGACGACATAGATGCCCTCGCGGTCGCAGAGCTCGTACCACGTCGGGTCGTCCGGGTAGTGGCACGTCCTCACAGCGTTGATGTTGAGGTCGTGGAATATCTTGATGTCCTTCTTCATCCCCTCAAGCGTGACGGTGTAGCCCGTCGCCGGCTCCATCTCGTGGCGGTCGACGCCCATGAACAAGGCCCGCTTGCCGTTGATGTACACGACGGCGTTCTTTATCTCGACCTTGCGGAAGCCGAACGCGACGGCGCGCCAGTCGCCGCCCGCCTTGAAAGTCTCGTAGTACATGTTCGGCGTTTCGCAGCTCCAGAGCTTCGGGGCGTCGTACGTCTTCTCGAAAAGAACCGCGCCCTTGTCGTCGCGGACCGAGAGCGTCCCCTTCGAGAAGTCGCCGGAAAGCTTCGCGTCCACGATGATGTCGTACGGCGAGCCGGGATTCTCGGCGACGAGCCACACGTCGCGGAAGATGCCGGAGAGCCGCCAAAAGTCCTGGTCTTCGAGGAACGATCCGTCGCAGTGCTTGAGCACCTTGACCTCAAGCAAGTTTTCGCCGTCCTTGATGAAAGGCGTGATGTCGAACTCGGCGGGGAGGCGGCTGTCCTCGGAGTAGCCGGCCTCCTTGCCGTTCACGTAGAGATACATGGCGGAGCTGACGCCGCCGAAGTGGATCACGACGCGGCGGCCCTTCCATCCGGCGGGCAGAGAGAACTTGCGCGAGTAGAGCCCGACCGGATTGCGGTACCAATGGCTCGTGTAGTCCTTCGGAGGCTCGACCATCGGGTCGCCGGTCTTGAATCCGGCGATGGGATACCTGACGTTCGTGTAGAGCGCGGGGTCGAATCCGCCCTGAAGCTGCCAGCAGCCGGGGACGGCGATCTTCGCCGATTTTTCCCAATTTGGAGCGTCGATGGTATGCTTCCACTTGAAGTCCCATACGCCGTTCAGCGACTCGAGCCATTTCGAGCCCGTGCGCGGCATCTCCCCCTTGGCGATCGCGAGAGCCGTCGCCGCCGACTCGCAGGGGACTGCGATCGCGCGCGCAGGCAGGCGGTTCTTCTCGAACACGGCCGGATCGCGCCAAGGCTCCTTTGCGCCTGCGGCCGCCGCCGCGACCGCCACAAGCGAAACTGCATACATCGTCTTCATATCGAATGCTCCTTGCAAGTTTTCTGTCGACGGAGCGCATTCTACCATTTTCCCGTCCGCAATCCCAATTTTATTTGGAGAAATCCGGGCCGCGCCGTTTGACTGCGCGCCGCCGCATTTGGTATCCTTCCACCGTCGAGAGCACCCCAAGAAACGGAGCTTCGCCCACACATGAAAGCAATTGTCAAGACCGCGCCCGGGAGAGGCGTGGAAATGATCGAAAAGCCGGTTCCCCGCCCGGGGATCGACGATGTCCTTATAAAAATCAAAAAGACCGCCATCTGCGGCACGGACGTGCACATATACGACTGGAACGCCTGGGCGCAGGAGGAGATCAAGCCGCCGCTGACGATCGGCCACGAATACGTGGGCGAAGTGGTGGAGGTCGGCTCGAACGTGAAGAGCGTGAAGCCCGGCGAGCGCGTGTCCGGCGAAGGGCACATCGTGTGCGGCCACTGCCGCAACTGCCGCGCCGGCCAGCGCCACCTGTGCCGCGCCACGCGCGGCGTGGGCGTGAACCGCGACGGCGCGTTCGCCGAGTACCTGTGCATACCGGAGTCGAACGTGTGGCACTGCGACCCGTCGATCCCCGACGAGCTGTACGCGATCTTCGACCCGTTCGGCAACGCCACGCACACCGCGCTAAGCTTCGACATGGTGGGCGAGGACGTCCTGATTACCGGCGCCGGCCCGATAGGCTGCATGGCCGCCGCGATATCCAAGTACGCCGGCGCGCGCAACGTTGTGGCCGTGGACATCAACGACTACCGCCTGTCGCTCGCCAAGACCATGGGCGCCACCCGCACCGTGAACACGAAGACCGAGCGCCTGGAAGACGTCATGCGCGAACTCGGCATGGTCGAAGGCTTCGACGTTGGCCTCGAGATGTCCGGCGCGTCCGCGTGCCTGAACCAGATGATCGAAACCATGAACACCGGCGGGCGCATCGCGCTTCTCGGCATCCAGGGCGCGGAAACGAAGGTGAACTGGAACCACATCGTCTGGAAAGGCCTGAAGATAAAAGGCATCTACGGGCGCGAAATGTTCGAAACGTGGTACAAGATGGGCGCGATGATCCAGGGCGGGCTCGACATTTCGCCCGTGATCACGCACCGCTTCAAGTGCGACGACTACGAAAAAGGCTTCGAGGCCATGATCTCCGGGGCGTCCGGCAAGGTCGTGCTCGACTGGGAGCGAGGAGAGGAATAAAATGTACGGAAAATTCCAGGCGTACCTGCAGGAGGCCATCGCCGGCCTCAAGGAGAAGTCCCTCTACAAGACCGAAAAGACGATCGCGACGCCGCAAGGCGCGCACGTCACGCTCGACAGCGGCACGCAGCTGCTGAACATGTGCGCGAACAACTATCTCGGCCTCGCGAACCACCCGGAAATCGTGGAGGCCGCGCGCGAGGCGACGGTGAAGTACGGCTACGGAATGGGGTCCGTGCGCTTCATCTGCGGCACGGACGAGCTGCACAAGCGGCTGGAGAAGACCGTGGCGGAATTCGCCGGGACGGACGACTGCATACTGTTCGGCTCGTGCTTCGACGCCAACGGCGGCGTGTTCGAGGCGCTCCTCGGCAAGGAAGACGCGATAATATCCGACGCGCTGAACCATGCGTCGATCATCGACGGCGTGCGCCTGTGCAAGGCGCAGCGCTACCGCTACGCGAACGGCGACATGGCCGACCTCGAGAAGCAGCTCCAGGCCGCCGGCGAGGCGGGCGCGCGCTTCAAGCTGATCGTCACCGACGGCGTGTTCTCCATGGACGGCATCATAGCCCCGCTCAAGGAGATATGCGACCTGGCCGACAAATACGGCGCCCTCGTGATGGTGGACGACTCGCATGCCGCGGGCGTGCTGGGCGCCACGGGCGCGGGCTCGGTGGAGGACTGCGGCGTGACCGGCCGCGTGGACATCATAACCGGCACGTTCGGCAAGGCCCTCGGCGGCGCTTCCGGCGGATACGTCGCCGCGCGCGCCGAGATCGTGGACATCCTGCGCCAGAAGGCGCGCCCGTACCTGTTCTCCAACGCCGTGCCGCCGCCGGTCGCCGCGGCGTCGATCAAGGCGATCGAGCTCGTCAAGACGCGCCCGGAGCTGCGCGAACGCCTGAAGGCCAACGCGAAACGATTCCGCGAAGGCATGGAGGCCGAAGGCTTCAACCTCGTCCCCGGCCGCCACCCGATCATCCCCGTGATGCTGGGCGACGCCGCCGTGGCGGTGAAGATGAGCGAGAACCTCTACAGGAACGGCGTGTACGCCACGGGCTTCTTCTACCCCGTGGTCCCGATGGGCAAGGCGCGCATCCGCACGCAGATGTCCGCCGCCCACACGGAAGAGGACATCGACTTCGCGATACGCGCGTTCGCGAAAAGCCGGTAGGGCGAGTTGATCCCCAGAATCATCCACTGCTGCTGGCTCGGCGGCGGCGCGAAGACCGCGCTCGCCGCCAAATGCCTTGAAAGCTGGCGGCGCTTCGCGCCGGGATGGGAAATCCGGGAATGGAACGACGCCGGCGCGGACGCGCCGGCGTTCGTCCGCGAAGCGCTCCGCCGCCGCAAGTGGGCCTTCGCGTCCGACTGGGTGCGCGCAAAGGCCCTGTACGAATGCGGCGGCGTGTATTTCGATTTCGATTTCGAGCTCGTGGCGCCGATCGACGACTTGGCGGGCCGGGAGTGGTGCGCCGGGCAGTGGCTGCCCGGCGGCGCCGTAGGCTGGGAGCCGGGCGCCGGGCTGGCGCTCGAAAAGGGAAGCCCGCTCGCGAAGGCGCTCCTGGACATGTACGCTTCGGAAGCGTATTCAGAAGAGACAGTAGGCGAAAAGATCGCGCGCATCGTCGCAGCCGACCCGTCGCTCGCGATCGAGCGGTTTCCGCCCGAAGTGTTCAGCCCGGTCGGGATCGACGGCAAATGCCGCCGCACGCCGTCCACGCGCGGCATCCACCACTACGCGATGGCGTGGGCGGGGCCGCGGCGCAAGATCGCGCGGTGGCTTTCGTGGCACGGGATGCGCCCGGTGGTGGAGGCGCTTCTGGCGTTGAAAGGGCGCAGGCGGGAAAACGCGGACGGAAGCCGGGTATTCGACATCGTGCACGTCTGCGCCGGTGCGGAGGCGGGCAACGGCGCGGCGGCCGTCGCGGCGGCTATCGCGCGGTCGCAGGCGGCGCGCGGCGCGCGCGTGGCGTTCGTCTCCGCTTCGCTGCCTCCGGGAACGGCCGAAGTCGACCTGTCCGGAACGGAGCGGATCGTTTTCGCGCGGTCGCGCATTCCCGTTTTGCGCAGGCTGTGCTTTTCATGGGGGATGCTTCGCGGCCTGGGGCGGATATGCCGCCATGCGCGTGTCGTGCACGTGCACTGCCAGTGGACGTTCCCGGTGTGGTGGGGGGCGAAGTGCGCGCGCGGCGCGCTCGTGGCCTCGCCCGCCGGAAGTTTCGACCCGGTGCGCCTGCGCTTCGGAAGGCTGAGAAAGCGGATAGCCGGGATTTTCGACCGCCGCTGCCTGCGCAAGGCGGCGATCGTGCACGCCACGTCGCCGCGCGAAGAGGAATGGATACGCGCCTACGAGCCGCGCTGCGGCGCGATATGCGTGGCCGCGCCCGACGCCGATGCGGCGCCGCCCGCGCCGCGGGGGCCGGACGCCGGCCCGCTGCGAGTGCTGTATCTCGGCCGGCGCCATCCACTGAAAGGACTGGATCTGCTGGAAAAAGCCGCGGAAGGGCTCGACGTGGAGCTGCGCATCGAAGATTCCGCGTTCGGCGCGGCGCGGGAGGCGGCGTTCGCGTGGTGCGACGTCCTATGCCTCCCCACGCGGACCGAGAACTACGGGCTTGTGGTGGCGGAGGCGCTGGCGCGCGGGCGGCCCGCGATAACCACCATGGCCGCGCCGTGGGAAGCGCTGGCGGAGCGCGGGTGCGGGTGGTGCGCGCCCGTTTCGGCCGAAGGCCTGCGCGCGGCGCTTGCGGAGGCCGCCGCCACGCCGCGCGCGCGGCTGGCGGAAATGGGCGCGCGCGGGCGCGAGTGGATACTTGCGGAGCGCTGCCCCGGCTCGTGCGCGGCCGCGCTGGAAAACGCACTCCGCCGCGCGCAGGCGCGCGGCGGGTGCAAACCGGAATAGATCGACGGCCCGCGCCCGGCGAATAAGCCAGATTCTGTTCACGGCGGCGTTTCCGCCGCCGCTCCGGTCATTTCTCTGAGCGGTCTACCCGGAACCTTGGCCGCGCATCGCCTTTGCGGCGGTTCCGCGGCCCGGACGGGCCGCCCCGGTTCCCTATTCGACCTTGCTCCGGAAAGGGCTTGCCTTGCCGCCTGCGCTCGCGCGCCGGCGCGGTGGTCTCTTGCACCGCCTTTTCACCCTTGCCTGCGGTTTCCCGCAGGCGGTCTGTTTTCTGTGGCGCTGTCCGTACGCGGCGATTGCCGCCGCGCCCCCGGCTTTTCAGCCGGGTTTCCCGCCCTGCGGAGTCCGGACTTTCCTCGCCGCTAGCGCGGCGCGACCGGTCGCGCGGGCGCGGACCGTCGAAATCAAAATCCCGGTTCGCGGTACAGAAGCCTGCCGCACATCGTGCATGCCACGATGTTGTCGCCGCCGCGCTGCACCATCTGCTCCACGGACGGCGGCTGCACCAGGTGGCAGCCTTCGCACACGCATTCGCGGTTCAGGCGCACCGCCGCCGGCCAGCGCTTCGTGCGCAGGCGCTCGTAGTAGCGCAGGAAGTTCTGCGGAACGGCCGCCGCGGCCTCTTTGCGCCGGGCGCGCAGCGCCGCCAGCTCTTCCTTCACCGCGGCCAGGCGTTCGCCCAGCTCGCCGCAGAACTCGTCGACGCCGCCCTTGTCGGCGTCGGCCTTGGCCTGCGCCTCGCGCACGCGGGCTTCGGCCTGCGGACGCTCGTCCATCGCGGCGATCTGCCTTGCGTCCAGCGCGTCGATCTCCTGCTGGATGCCGGTGATCTGCATCGTGTACGCCTGGAATTCCTTGTTCGTCTTGAGCGACGCCTGCTGGATCTTCATCTGGCGCACCTTCTCGCGCCTGTCCGCCGCCTCGGCCTCGGTCTGCCGTATCCTGAGCAGCAAGGCGTCGAGCTGCTCTTTCGCGGACGAAAGCGAGGTGTTGACCCCTGCGAGCCGCGCCCGCTCCTGTGCCTGTCGCCTCGGTATGTCCTTTTCCTCGCGTTCGAGGTCCCTTATCTGGCTGTCGATGTCCTGCAAGTCGATAAGCGGTTCTATGGCACTCACCGTAAGTCTTCCTTCTCCCGCGGAGGGGTTGTAAAACGATTTCGTAGAAGTTTACCTAAAAACCCGCGGGCGGTCAACACTTCAACAACGGCACCCTTATCCCGGAAAATCCGGGATAAATTATCCCTGATGTCTGTCAGAGCCCTATAAAATAGGGATGAAACAAATTTCTGCGACAGTAAAAAAGGCGGGGAGACTTTTCCTG
>CADCBS010000068.1 GCA_902799715.1 uncultured bacterium
CTCTTGCGCGCACGCGCGGCGCAGTCCGAGAGGTTGTTGCGGAATTCGGACATTGGAACGATGTCTTCGCTGGGGTTCAAGTTGATCATAGAATCCTCCTGCGGTTGGTTTGTTGAGAATATTGTACAAAATTTTGTTGAATCGGTCAATGCGGTGGAATTAAATGCCGAGCGTGAGCGAGGCATGTCCGTGTATGTCTGTGGTTCAAAACAGAACGGGAAGGGCGGTTGTTACGGTTGTTTTCCCAAATCCTTCCAGAGTTTGTCGAGGTCGGAGTACGAAGTATGGTTAGGATCGTGTGCAATGCGGTCGCCTTCTTCCATTGCCGCGATTGTGAGCGCATTGGGTAGGCGCGACGTGTCTTCGACAGATGTATCAGCCATAATGCCCCTTGCATTGCAGGATTTCGAGCGCGTTTTCATCGGGCGTGAGCGCGCTGATGCGGAAGACGATGCGGTCTGCCTGGTTGATGCGTACGCTCCACCATCCGCTGAGATTGCCGCGAAGCGGTTCGGGATTGCCGATGCAGGACGTACCGTTGCGGTCTATGCTTTGGAGAAGCAAGTTGATGCGCTTGAGTGTTTTGGCGTCTTCTCTCTGCCAGGCAACATACTCATCCCATGCACTTTCGTGCCATATCTTACGCACGGACCGGCTCCTCGGCGTCTAGCAGTTCATGCTCTGCGACGTTTCGGCGGGCGTCCATCTCGCTGGCGCGGCGCTCAAGTTCACGCATGTTGCTGTCGGAATAGAAGGGGTCGCCCACTACTTCAAAGGGCAGTTTACCACGCTGGAGGGACTGCTGTATGAATACAGTAATTGCCACGGACATGTTCATGCCCATGCTCTTGAAGAGACGCTCGCCGTCATTCTTGAGTTGTTCATCTATTCGGAAACTAACCTGTGACATACTCTTCTCCTTGCTTGAAAACGACATAAATTGTATCACATTTGCTTGTCAACGTCAAGCAGGTGAAGCGAAAAACATGATTTAGAAAGGGAAAAACGATGAAAAGAATAACTATTGCGCTTGGCGCGGTGCTGGCCTGGGTGTGTGGCGTGTTCGGCGCGACGCACGAGGGCGTGCAGCTGTGGGAGAACGGTCCGCTGTGGGTCAATTCAAGAACGAGGATGTCTTCGTGTATCTGGTAGATGAGAAGCCAGTCGGGAGCAATATGACATTCGCGGTGGTTGACCCAGTTGCCGATAAGCGGATGGTCGTGGTTTTCAGGCGGCAGTTCCTCCCCGTTGGCAAGCTTGTCGACAACGGCTTTCCCCAGTAATTTCCGCATGGATTTGCAAGGCATGCAAATCGCACCGGAATATGCTATTCTTGTCGCGTCCCCCAAAGGAGGCAAGACGAACATGGCGACAGGAAATGTGCATGGCGGAAAGACGCTCCGCAGGGCCGCGGGCCGGATGGCGGCCGTCGCAGCCTTTGCGGCGGCGGCCGCGGCAGGCGCGGCCGTCCCGCAGGCGGCCAACGCGCATGAGGCGCGGAAGGTCCTGAACATCGTAAACTTCGTACGGTCCGCGGATCCGCGTCCGCCGCGCGCGGATATGATCCGCGCGGTGCACGAGGAGGTGGCGCTGAACCTCAAATACGGATTCGAGAACACCATCCTCCTGCAGTACGACGCGCTCGTCGACCCCGAAATGATGGCCGAGGTGCTGAAGAGCGACAGGGCGAAGACCGAGTTCGGCCTGTGGTTCGAGATGTCGCGTCCGCTCAACGAGGCGGCGGGCCTGCCGTGGAGACCCAAGGGCGCGCACAGGAAATGGAACTGGGACTGGCACATCAACCCGGGATTCCTGATGGCGTACGACCACGCCGGACGCAAGGCCATCATCGACGCGGCGTTCAAGCGGTTCAAGGCCGACTTCGGCCACTACCCAAAGAGCGTCGGCTCGTGGCTCCTCGACGCCTGGTCGATGGACTACATGGAGAAGACGTACGGCGTGGACGGATTCTGCATCTGCCGCGAACAGGACAACACCGACGCCTACGGCCTGCGCGGCGGCTACTCGAACGGCGCGTACTATCCGTCGAAGAAGAACATGCTCTCCGCCGCCGTCGACATGGAGAACGCCGTGAAGTCGCCGGTGTTCAAGATGCTCACCCCCGATCCCATCTACAACTACGGCAGGCCGTTCAGGCTGTACCGGGGCTTTCCGCACGACGACCCGCCCACCATGGAGCCTGGAATGGCCACCGGGGCAAAGACGGAGATCGTGGACTGGTACTTCCGCGTCTATACGGAGCCGGCGGGTCTGATGAACCTTTCCTACATGCAGTCCGGGCAGGAGAACTCGTTCGGCTGGAGCAGGATTTCGGCCGGCTGGCCGATGCAGTGCGCGAAGATCGCGAAGGAAGCGGCGGCGGGACGCATCGTCGTGGAGAAGATGTGCGACACTGCGCGCGCGTTCAAGGCCGCGCACAAGGCGAACTGCCCCCAGACCCAGATCGCTCTCGAGGACTGGTCCGGGGCCGGACGCAAGAGCGCGTGGTACAACAGCCGCTTCTACCGCGCCAACATTATGATGGACGGCAAGCGTCTCTTCTTCCGCGACATCCACAAGATGTGCGACGGCTTCGAGGAGCCGTTCCTCGACAAGGTCTGCACCGGATGGCAGGCGCTCTACTATACGCCGCCTGTGGTCGACCAGTGGATGTTCGGCGGCAAGGGCGCCTCCGGCGTGATGTCGCTCGACGGCGAATTCGCCTCCATCGAGACGGCTGCGGACGGCGACGCGCTCGTCGTGACGGCGACGCGGGCCGACGGCACGGCGGCGACGGTGCGGTTCGAGGAAGGGCGCATCGTCGTCTCAGGCGCGGGGACGCTCGACGCCGAATATGCTAATGGCGCTTTCCGCAAGGGCGTTTCCGCCGCGGACGGAGGCATCGATTTCACGTTCCAGGGATTCCGCTACCGCGTCCCCGTGCGCGGCGACGTGAAGTCCACGGCGAAGGGCTTCAGCATCTCCGGCGGAAGAATAGAGCTGGACCTTTCGCGGTAGAGCACCTGTCCGCAGGAGAAAGGCGCACAAGGCAGGCGCTGCCTGCGGAAGCGACAACCCGCGATCAAGGCTTCGCGGCGTCGCCCGCCGCGGATTTCGCCTGTT
Source organism: uncultured bacterium (assembly GCA_902799715.1). Taxonomy (GTDB): domain Bacteria; phylum Verrucomicrobiota; class Kiritimatiellia; order RFP12; family UBA1067; genus CADCBS01. The sequence continues at coordinate 3,124 of CADCBS010000068.1, forward strand.
CCTCGGCGGCTTCCTTGCGCGCCGCTTCAATCTGCCTGGCGGTGTTCAAGTACGGCGCGGAGCCGGGTTCCACGTCGAGAGCGAGGTTGATATTCTGCGTAGCGGCATCGAATTTCCGCATCTTGAGCTGCGTGAACGCGATGTTGTTCAGAATCCTGGGATTCCCCGGACGGACATTCAGGCACCTCTTGAAAAACTCCTCGGCGCGAGCCCATTGGCCGCGGCCGGAGTAGAACATCGCCAGCGCGAAATTGGCGTCGTAGTCGTTGGGGAACGATTTCCTTATGACGAGCGCGACAGGATACGCCTCCTCGTAGGCATCGCGTATCATGCAAAGCTGCAGGCGCTCGCGCGGGGTCAGCTGCCTGTGGGCCATCTGGTTGCGCTGGCGCTCGAACTGCTCGAGTTCCTGGACAATCGGATTCTTGACCTCGAGGAGGTTCTTCAAGTCCCTGTCCTCGTGCGCGAGCGCGCTATACTGCTGTGCCCGCATTTCGCGGACTACGGCGGGAACCCCGTCGGGAAGGAGTTTCTCCCTGTTGGACGAGAGCCTGACCGCCATGTGGTCTTCCCAGTCGGAACGGTAGCGCGCGGCAATCATGAGCGCGAACTGGGCCGAGAAGAATTTTTTGCGCAGCGCGGCGTCGGTGCAGGAATCCACGGCATCATGCTTTTCGTAGCACTTGACGATTTCCCGCGACAAGGCGACGGCGTTTGCCCGCGCCTGCGCCACGATCGGCTCGTCCCAGCGCCATGAAGCCCGCGCCAGGGTTCCGCCCACGGCAGGATAGGGAAGCCCCATCTGCATCCAGACCTCGAGCCCGTTTTCGACAGCGACGGAGCCGATGCGCGCACCGTCCTTCTCGGACAGCCACTTCTTCAGCAGCGGATGCGGCGTCTTGGAGTCCACAAGCGCAAGTTTGTCATCGGGAGTCTTGCAGACGCGCTCGCGGAGGAATCGCGCATACTGCGAATCGTCGGGGAGGGTGGATATGGCGCAAAGATCGCGCTTCTGCACGCGCGCGGCGAGAACTTCGAGCAAGGGATCGAAGAAGCCGTCGGTGACAATCACGTCGCACCCTTCCGATTCGACGAGAACCGCATTCACGTAGTTGCGGATCAGCGAAAGCATCTTGCGCTCGCCCTGCTGCCTGCATCTCCAGACGCATCCGAAAATGACGGCGGCGACAAGAGCGAGAGGCGCGAGGAACTGCAGGACGGAAGAAAAGAACTTCAGCATGGGCCGCTGGTCGCGGACCTCGCGCTCCGTGTTTTCGTCGACTTCGGCCGGGCCGAAAAGATGGCTTACGACAAGCCTGTGGTTGCGGCAGTAGAATTCCGTCCCGAGAACGGCCATCGCGGCGAGAAGGGTGACAGTGGAGAAAAGCACGACGAGCATCACGAGTTCGCGCGATTCCATCGCCACGCCGGAGATCACGCCGGTCACCCAGGTAAGGTCCCAAATCCACATCTTCGAGAAACCGAAAAGCTGCGACATGGCGAGAAGGGCGCAGACGATATAGGTGAACCCCATGCCGTAGGGGAGGAGGCGCTCCTCGTCGGTGGAAGCGGGCAGCATCGCCACGCAGAACAGGAACGGAAACAGCACTATGGCAAGGAACATGACCCAGCCTATGGTGCTCGCGCCGCCCGTAAGCATCGCAAGGTAGCCCGAGAAAAACTTCATCGGAACGGCCGAGGCGGAAGTCCCCAGGGGGCCGACTCCGTTATGGAATATGAAAACGAGAATGTTGGCGGAAACGACAAGCCCGAAACCAAGCAGGAGGAGGATGGTGAGATGCCACCGCGAGGCCTGTTCGACCGAGAGGTCGGAAAGCGGCGTGTCGAAAGCAAAAACGTGGCGCGTGAGCGTGTAGTACGCAAGCCACATGAGAGCGGCCGGAATCAGCATCACCGGACTGTCCGCGACAAGAACGCCGACGAGAAAAACGGCGAAGTAGAGCGCTGTCATCGAACCCTTGCCGAGGAAAAGCATGAACGACAGCAGGCAGAGCGAAACAAGAAAGAGTGTGAGGGTCTCCTGCGAGAACATCTGCCCCATCTGCCAGACAGGGGCGGAAAAAGCGAAGCACAGCGTGGCGATAAACGAGAAGTACCGCTGCATCACCCAGGCGCGCCGGCGGCGGCGCACGATCCTGCGCATTGCTATAAACAGAAACGCTCTGCAGAACATGTATATCGCGAACGTACTGCAGGCGACGGCAATCCTTCCGGCGAGAGAAAGCGCGGCTTCCCCGGTTCCGGTGCCGGGCATCTTGTATACAAGCGAGACGAGAAGCGTCCAAAGTCCGCCATGGATGTCGATTGGAGGACGAAGCCCGCAGGCGACAGCCACATCCTGCCACATGGAAGGATGCATCAACGGATGCGACCAGATCGTCAGAAAAAAGAAGACCGTCCCGGCGGCGACAGCCGCCGCTAAGACGTCCCATAGAGTATAACGAACAGTCAGTGCCGTTCCCGGCACTGACAGGTCCGCTTCTTTATCGTAGAGCGGCATGATATATCGAACATCCTCAAGGCCGGGAACGGACCCGGCCGCGCATCAAGCGCGCTTGCGGCGCAGCAAGAGAGCGGTGGAACCGAGCAAGAACAACAACCCTGACGTCGGCTCGGGGATGTTGAAGTTGTTCGCATTTGCGACAGAGCCTGTGTATGTAGCACCCGTGACGGTGTTCCCGTTCAATGAAGAATACTGCGCCACGATTTTCGCGACATCCCAGGCTATCGGATCGGATACACGCGTAACCTGATTCTCCGTATTGTAAAGGAGAACGTAGAACTCGTACCCGCTTTGCTCAGTCAACCCAGACAGATCGGCAAAGAACGTACGTCCCGTAGCGCCCATCGTCTTCGTAATCTCAACCTCACCGCCGCCTTCCTTGGTATTGTCAAGGTAGGAGGTCAGCGCAGTGGCGCTTTCGGCAGCCTCGGCGCTTTCGGCATAGTAGATCTTTGCGTAATTGTAAGTCTCGTCGGTATCAAGCGACCATGCGAGAAAGTCCGCCTTGGCCCCAATGGCAGACGCTATTATCGAAAGCGCCGCCAACTTCATCATAGATTTCATTTTCGTTCCTCTTCTGTCCTGTTAATCGCCGGAAACCTGGGTCCAAGACACCGTCTTGGGCGCTTCTGTGGATTTGTTGGTATACCACATGGCGCAACCGGCAGGCACCGTTATCGTCCCGGCGTCCTTCCAAGGATTGGCAATGTCGGCGAAGCTGTTGCTGCAGTACTTCCACGCATCGCCTACATAGTAGTAGGTGCGTGTAGGAGCGCTGGTGTCCAATCCGTTTACAACGGTTATGGAATCGCCGAACGTGTCGATATTGCCCTTGGCATCCAGCGTCGTGACCGTAGGCCCGGTGACGCTCACAGAGCAATTGACGGAGCAAGCCGTCTGCGGAGGGCAGACGAGAGCGGTGCTGTTGGCAGGAACCTCAGTCTCCGGAGCGGTGCCGGTCAATTCCTGGCCGTACAGATAGACTATCTGACCGCTGGAGCCAAGCGCGCTGGGGAACTCGAGGAAGAAACCGCGGCCTGTCGGTATGGTCTTGTCCTTGGGCTCCACGGAACTCTGGTCGTTAGACTGGTTTCCAGACACCGCAGTCGATTCCAGCGCATCCCAGTAGGTCTCTTGATTTCCTTCAACAGTCCTTGTCTTGAGCTCGTAAATGTCTCTGTTGCCGCTCGCGCTGTTGTAGATGTATGCCTTCGTCCCGACGGGGAGACTGCTCATCTGCAACATGTACGGAAGGGTTATAGGCGTGTCGGATGCGACATTTCCCGTCCCGCTGACATAGGAAGCGGAAGCGCCGCCAAACGGAACCGGCAACGCCACTATCTGCTTTTTGGCGACAACCTTCATCACGCCGAACGTGTTTGCCGAAACGATTTCCTCGGCGAATCCGGCGAGCGGCGCGATCGCCGCGAGAACAGCTATTTTCGAGAACTTGTTCATTTCCGTATCTCCTTGTTGCGATTCCGTTCTCACTTCAGCGGCTTGCGGCCGACCTTGAAGAACTGGCCCTGCTGGCCGGCGGGAATCTCCACTTCAAGCGTAATCTCGCCGTTTCCGGCCTTTGCGCCCTTGTCGGGCTGGGCATTCACGAGGCCTTCGGGCGTAGAGGCGGCGGCGACGCCGTAGTCGAGCTTGGCGCTCGTTCCGGTGACGGTAAGGAAGACCTTGCCGTTGCGGACGTCGATTCCGGTTATGCGCGGATTCTCGATGTTTTCAGGAATGAGCGAGGCAATCGCGGCGATCTGCGGATCCGTCGCCGTCTTCGTTCCCTGGACACCGGCCAGACCCGACACGACAGGCGTGCTGCATTCGCCAACCACGACATATCCGTTCACGCGGCCGTCCTCCGAGAAGGACGACGAGGCCGAGGGATTTCCCTGGGCGTCGCGGGTGTCCAGCAAGACAAGGCTGAAGGTCCCGTCAACATAATCGGAAGGGTTGGCAATCTGGTAGACCCGTTCGAAAGCGCCGTCCTTGGACTTGGTCGTGCAGAGAACCCTGGTCTGCGATTCGACTTTATTGCCGGCCTGGTCGAGACCGACCGCCTTTCCGTCTACGTCTATGGCGACACCGACGGCAGGCTTGGCGATCCACACGAGCGCGTAGAATTCGCCGTCTTTCACTATCTGACCGTCGGCATACCTGTCCGGACCTTGCGTCTTGAACGTCAGGATCAAGGCATCCTCGCCAGTGGAGAGACCGCCGGCAAACACCGTTGTGGCGGCCGCCATGGACGCCATGAGTAGTGCTTTGAACTTCATAAAAAACTCCTGTTTCGGGTTGATTTCGCAAGCATTGTAGCAAACCGCGCGGACGGATGCAAGAGCAAATTTCGTCCGCGCGCGTGGAACTTAATGTAGCGCGGGCGGCGATTTTTGGTATACTGCGCGCCCCTATGAATGCGATACAGTCTTTCTGCGCGTTGTCCGCCTTCCTTATACTGGGCAAAGCCCTGCGCACCTTCACGCCCTTTTTCAGGGCGCTGTACCTGCCGGCGTCGGTGATCGGCGGCCTGGTGGCGCTTGCAGTCGTGAACATTCCCGGCGCGGAAGAGCATGCATCCTGGTTCACGGGCTGGAGCGCGCTGCCCGGATTCCTTATCAACATAGTGTTCGCGTCGCTGTTCATCGGGCAGAAGTTTCCGTCGATGGCGAAGTACCGCCGCGCGGTGGCGGAGCAGCTGTGCTTCGGGCAGATAATGGCATGGGGGATGTACGTGGCCGGCATAGGGGCGACGATGCTGGCGCTGGGGCCGGTTTTCGGCGTTCCGGCCGAATTCGGCACGCTTCTCGAAATCGGGTTCGAAGGCGGCCACGGGACGGTTGGGGGCATGGCGGGCGTGTTCGAGAACCTGGGCTGGGAAGCCGGTCCGGCGCTGGGGTACACCACGGCCACGGTCGGCATGCTGGTAGGCATCATAGCCGGGATGGCGATGGTGAACAGGGCCGTGCGCAAGGGCGTGGTGGCCGGGATGCGCAGCGACGAAGACATGTCCAACGCCGAGCAGCACGGCTTCTATCCCATAAGCGAGCAGCCGCCGGCCGGGCGCCAGACGGTGCTGAGCGCGTCCATCGACTCGCTGGCGTGGCATGTTTCGATGATCGGCGCGGCGATAGGCGCCGGGTGGCTGATGCACAAGGGGATGGTTCTTGCAGGGGGATTACTGCCGGAGAACGTGCGCAGGCTGGGGATAATGGAATCGATCCCCCTCTTCCCGCTGTGCATGGTCGGCGGGCTTCTGCTGCAGTGGTTCCTGTGCGCCTTCGGCATGGAGGCGATAGTGGACAAGGGGCAGATGAACCGCATAGGCGGCGCGGCGCTGGACTTCCTGGTGGTGTCCGCGCTCGCCACGATAAAGATATCTTTCGTGGTGCAGTACTGGATTCCGCTGGCGATACTGCTGGCGGCCGGCGTGGCGTGGGCGCTTTTCGGCGCGATATTCCTGGCGCCGCGCATCATGCGCGGCGACGTGTTCCAGCGCACGATGTGCGAGTTCGGCCAGTACACGGGCGTGACGGCGACGGGCCTGCTCCTGCTGAGGACGGTGGACCCGGACAACAAGACCTCTGCCCGCACGGTGTTCGGCGCGAAGCAGCTGCTGCACGAGCCCGTGATGGGCGGCGGCGTGTGGACGGCCATGGCCGTGCCGCTCGTGGTGAAGCTGGGGCCGGGGACGGTGCTGGCGATTTCGTCCGCGGCGGTCCTGCTGTGGGTCGCGTTCTGGCTCGTCTTCCTCCGCCGGCGCGGCTAGGCCCCGCGGCCCGTGCGCAGCGCGGGGTCGAAGCAGTCCCGCAGCGCGTCTGCCAGGCGGTTGAACGCCAGCACCAGCACGAATATCGCGGCGGTTACGGAGGCGAGCTCCCACCACACGCCCTGCCACAGGCGGCCGCAGGCGTTCTTTATCATGTTGCCCCACGAAGGCTCGTCCTGCACGCCGATGCCTATGAACGATATGAACACCTCGGTGGAGACCGCGGACGGGAAGCGTATCGAGAACTGTATCAGTATCAGGTGCGCCACGTTCGGCAGGATGTGCCGGCATATTATGCGCATGTGCGAATAGCCCAGGACGCGCGCGGCCTGCACGTAGGCCCTGTCGCGGTGCTTCATCGTCTCGGCGCGGATGGTGCGGCACACGCCCACCCACGTGGTGAGGCCTATCCCGAGGTAGATGCCCATCAGGCCCTTGCCCGCCACGAGGGAGATCGCCAGGATGAACAGCAGCCCCGGCATCGACGCCACGGTGGCGCACAGCCAGACGACCGCGGAATCGACGCGGCCGCCGAAGTATCCGCCTGCGCAGCCGAGCATCACGCCGAGCGGAATGGCTATGAGCGACGTCATTATGCCTACGTGGAACGCTATGCGCGCGCCCTGCACGCAGCGTTTCGCGACGTCGCGCCCGAGGTTGTCGGTGCCGAGCGGGCGGAACGGCATCGCCGCGTCCTCCGCGCCGGCCGTGCCGCACATCCTGCGGATGGCGGCGCCCCACGACCGGACCGGCGAGACGTTCCGGTGCGCGTCGTCCACCGCGTTGTACGACGGCGTGACGTCCATCGCCCTGGAAATGCGGTACGACGCCTCGCCGTACAGCGCGACCGCGCAGTACGCCGCCACCGCGACCAGGCACAGGCGCGTGGACATGCACCCCCAGAGCCTGCGCAGGACGCCGCGTCCGGACGCCGCGCCTTCCTCCATCTTCCCCTTCTCCGCTTTTTCCGCCGTCATGACAGTTTCACCCTCGGGTCCAGGACGGCGTAGAGCAGGTCCGACGCCAGGTTAACGAACTGGTACAGAAGCGCGCCCGCTATGACCGTGGCGCGCACCACCGCCATGTCGCCGGACGTTATGGCGCGTATCGACACGGCACCCAGCCCCGGTATGCCGAAGAAGGATTCAAGCAGCAGCGAACCGGTGAACAGGTGGGGGATCTGCAGCGAGACGTAGGTGACGACCGGTATGAGCGCGTTCCTGAGCACGTGCCGCACGAGTATGCGCAGGCGGCCCAGGCCCTTTGCCTGCGCGGTGCGCACGTACGGGCGGTGGATTTCGTCGAGTATCGCCGCGCGGAAGAACCTGATGTCCACGCCGAGCGACGAAAGCATGCCTATCGCCACAGGCAGGACCAGGCAGAACGCGCTTTCGTAGCCCCAGACCGGGAAAAGGCGCGCCTTGAACGCCAGGAAGAACTGCCCGCCCAGCACCCACACCACGTAGTTCACGCTCATCAGCACGGTGGACGCCACGAGGATCGCGGCGTCGGCGCGGCCGCCGCGGAAGGCGGCGCAGGCCATGGCGAGCGAAAGCCCCGCGAGCGTGCCGCACACGAGGATGGGCAGCGTGAGCGAAAGCGACGGCCCCGCGCCCTGCGCCAGCACCCTGGCGACGGGCTGCTGGTATTCCTCGGACCAGCCCAGGCGGCCGTGCGCGAGGTCGGACACGTAGTTGAAGAACTGCGTGTCGAACGGCCCGTCGTTCTTCTGCAGCAGCACGGTCCGCCCGCCGCGCTCTTCGGTGCGGAACTCGTGCGGCCTGCATTTGCCGGCCTTGGCGCGCTTGGCGTCCGCCTTGTCGGCGTCCTGGCGGACCTCCGCCCAGCGCCCGAAAAGGAGGGGCTTGTCGTAGCCGTTCTTGGCGTCGAAATTGGCGAGGTCCTCCGCCGTGGCGGACTTGCCCATCACCGTTTCGGCGGCGGAGCCGCCGCCCACGACGTTGAAAAGGACGAATGTGAGCATCACGATGCCGACCGTCGTCGGCACCGTCTCGAAAAGCCTGCGCAGGATGTAGCGCCGCATGTCAGGCTCCGCGCGCCCCGGCGGCGGCGAAGCGCCGCGCGGCCTGGAGCGTGTTGCACAGCAGCATGGCGATGGTCATCGGGCCGACGCCGCCGGGGACCGGGGTGATGAACGAGGCCTTTTCGGCGCACGCGGCGAAATCGCAGTCTCCGGCGAGGCGCCATCCGCGCTCGCGCGTGGCGTCCGGAACGCGGTTCACGCCGACGTCCACCACCGCCGCGCCGGGCTTCACCATGTCGCCCGTCACCGTGCCCGGCCTGCCCGCGGCGGCGATCACGATGTCGGCGCGGCGCACGTGCTCCGCCAGGTCCGGCGTGCCGGTGTGGCAGACGGTCACGGTGGCGTTGGCGTCTTTGCGGGAAAGGAGCAGCGCGAGCGGCTTGCCCACGATGTTCGAGCGGCCTATCACCACGGCGTGGCGTCCGGCGGTCTCGACCCCGGCCCGCGCCAGCAGCTCCATCACGCCGTGGGGCGTGCAGGGGATGAAGCAGTCGCGGCCGATGGCGAGCCTGCCCATGTTCTCCGGCGTGAAGCCGTCGACGTCCTTTTCCGGCGAAATCGCCTCGATCACGGCCTGGGCGTCGTATCCGGGCGGCAGCGGCAGCTGCACCAAGATGCCGTGCACCTCGGGGTCGGCGTTCAGGCTGCGCACGCGCTCCAGCAGGGCGTCCTGCCCGGCGTCGGCCGGCAGGCGGATGTCGAACGACCGCATGCCGGCCTCGGCGCACGCCTTCTCCTTCGCCGTGACGTAGGACACCGAAGCCGGGTCGCACCCGGCGAGGACCACCGCGAGCCCGGGCTTCACGCCCGTCGCGGACTCCAGCTCCCGCACGCCGGCCGCGACCTCCGCCCGCAGTTCCGCCGCTATCGCCTTTCCGTCTATTATCTTGGCTTTCATGTGTTCCTTCACGCTCCAGTTCCGCGCCGACGCATGTGCGCGCGCTCCGCCGATTATACCATAATCGGGCGGTCCAGCGCGAAAACAAACAAAAACTGCCGTCCGCAAAACTAAACGCAAGTTTGAAAAGGTAAACGCAAGTTTGCACAGGTGAACGCAATTTGCAGAAGTGATTGCAAACTTTTGCAAGACTT
>CADCBS010000069.1 GCA_902799715.1 uncultured bacterium
GCGCCGCCGCGCGCGAACGCCCGCGACGCGACGGCGGCCGCGGCATGCGCCGCGGCCGCCACGGCGAACGCCGCCGCCAGCGAACCGAGCGCCGAGCGCTCGAACGGCCGCTGGAACACGTCCACCACAAGGCACGGCGTCACGACCAGGACGAGGACGTTCACGATGCCCTTCACCGCCCTGTCGTCGAGCAGCTTGGACAGGCGGCATCCCGCCCCCACGCCCATCAGGGCGAAGAGGACGCCTACCTGCGCCGCGACTGTCGCCAGGTTCTCCATCGCGCGCGCCCGTCAGCGCCCGGCGCCGGCGGAATCGTCGCCGCCGCCTTCGCGGCCGGCCTGCATCCATTTCGCGGTGTCTGTTTCGCGCCCGTCGGCCTTGGCCCCGAGAACGGCCTTCACCAGATCTTCGTCGGCGAGATAGCGCTTCACCGTGACGGGAAGCGGCGCGGGGCCGGCCGCCGTCGTCTCGAACGCGAGCGACTTCGGCGCCGCCGGCGCCGGCAGCAGCCTTATGCGGCGCCGCCCGACAGCCTTGCCGGAAAGCAGCGTCTTGCCGTCGGCCACGAGCCTCCATCCGTCGATCTGCTCGCCGTTCGCCAGGTCTTCGGACAGAACGACCACGTTGAACGGCTCCCCGTCCTTCACCACCTCGCGGGCGAACAGCGCCTTGCGCATCGCGCCGAATCCGGCGAGCGCGCGGACGTCCGCGGCGCAGAGAAGCCCGTCGGCGTCCGGCGCAAGCCCTATGTTCATGATGCCGCCGTTGCCGACCGACGACAGGTACAGCTTCGTCAGGTACGCGGCGTTCTTTGTGGTTCCGTTCTCGCGCCTGTGCCAGAACCATCCCCTGCGCAGCGGGAAGTCCGCCTCGCACGCGCGGAAGAAGGCGCCTCCGGGGGAGCCGCGGTTTATCTGCCTGGGATATTCCGGGTTGCCGTACCTGCCCGCGGCGAACCCGCCGACGGTGTCGATCGTCGCGCGCGAATCCGGCGAAAGCACGCCCTGCTCGTTCCCGGGCCAGCGGAAGTCCGACGCGTCGTTCTCGCCTGCGAAGATCGTGGCCTTGGGCTGCAGCGCCCTCACGAAGCGGAACACCTCCGGGAAGCGGTAGTATGCGTCGGCGGACCCTATCTTGCGGCGCTCCTTCGCGCCGCCGTAGTATCCGTCGCCGCCGTTGGCGCCGTCGAACCACATCTCGAACACTTCGCCGTACGCTCCGCCGAGCAGCTCCTTGATCTGGGCGTGGTAGATTTCCGTGTACCGCGGCGTTCCGTAGTGCGCGCTGTTGCGGTCCCACGGCGAAACGTACACGCCGAACTTCAGCCCGGCGCGCCGGCACGCCTGCTCCATCTCCTTCACGTAGTCCCTGCCGGGGGCGCCGTTCCCCGCTCCGCGCCAGAACGGAGTCTTCGTGATGTTGTAGTCCGTCGTCTTCGTAGGCCACAGGCAGAAGCCGTCGTGGTGCTTGCACACGATCACGAGCCCGCCAAGGCCGCCGGCCTTCGCGGCTTCGGCTATCTGCCCGGCGTCGAACTTCGCCGGCGCGAGCAGTTTCGGGTCGGCGTCGCCGAATCCCCATTCCTTGTCCGTGAACGTGTTCAGGCCCCAGTGGACTATCCCTATTATCTCGGGGCCGTTCTTCAGGCGCTCCGCCAGGACCGGGCCCGGCGCGGGCCGTCCGGTCGGCCTGGGCGCCTCCGCGGCCGCCGCCGCGCAGCACGCCAGCGCGGCGAAAGCCGCAATGCGCCCGCGCCGCGCGAAAGATATCGCATGATTCTCCATTCCCATCGTTCCGCTCCCTTTCTTCTGCTTTCCCGCCCGTTCCGCCGGGCGTTTCCGGTCCGGCGAAAGTATACCAGATTCCGCGCCTGCGGCCGGTCCGGCCGCCGCCTTCATTCTCCGCCGGGCGCGAATGCGCGCGGATCCATCCCGCGCCTTGCGCACTTCTCCGCCTCGAGATAGAACGGCAGCCGCGCGAGCGGCGTTTCCTCGACGATTTCGCAGGGGCCTTCGATCCTGCGCCCGGAGCTGCCGATCCACGTCCCCGGCGGGATGAGGACCTTCCGCTTCTTTCCGCCTTTCTCCATTTGCGGCGCCACGAGCAGGAAATCCCCCATCATGAACTGGTCCTTGACCTTCGCGTATCCCATTCCCGGATATGCGTATTCGAGATTGCGCAGCATCGGTTCGCCTGTGGCGGCGCATTCCTGCGCGAGCTTCGCGAATTCGCGCGCGAAGCGCTGCCTGACCGCGACCGCTTTCTTCACGGCGTCCTGGTGCTTCTTGTCGAGGACGCGCCACGGCGAAGCGGAGAACTGCATCATCGGGCAGAGCGCGTGGACCTGCGCCGAGCGGACGAAAAGCTCCTGGTCGATCTTCGCGCCGGGCCTGAACGACGTCCATTCCCCGCCGCCCACCATGTCGGGGCACATGAAGGGATGCCCCAGCAGCCCGCCGGACGCCATGGCGGGCACGAGGTCCCGCAGATCGCCCCAGCGGTGGCGCTTGTCGTGCAGCCGCTCCACCACGCCCACGCCCTGGAACCGCCAGGCGTTGCGGTATTCGCACACCGGGTATTCGAGCGCGAACCGCGCGTAGCCGAGCACCTGCTCGCCGCCGGACGCGCCGGCATCGTGCGCCTTCAGGCCCTTGGAGTAGAAAGGAAGGTGCCCGCCGTCGAACTTGAAGCCGTCCGCGCCGTATTCGGCGACGAGCCGGTCGCACTCGCCCTTGAACCATTTCCGCGCGAACGGATGCGTGAAGTCGAGCAGCGCGCTGTAGCCGTTCCACCAGCGGACGCAGGCCGGATTCCCGCCGTCCCTGTCGCGCAGGAAGCCGCCGCGCTCCTTGAGCCTCCTGCCGGTCAGGGGCTCGTCGCCGTACTCGATCCTGCGGAACGAAGGCGTGTCCATCCCCACGAACGGGCACATCCACAGCACCACCTTGAAGCCCATCGCGTGCAGCTTCCGGACCATCCCCTTGGGGTCGGGGAAGCGCGACGGCTCGAAGCGCCAGTCGCCGTAGCCGGCCTGCCACGTGTCGTCGATCATCAGGACGCCGGGCGGAAAGCCGTTGGCGACCATCGACTCCGCATAGGCGAGGATGTCCTTCTCGTTCTGGTTGTACGTCAGCTCGATCCAGGTGTTGTACTGCGGCGCCGCGAAGAAAAGCATGTCGGGCGCCTTCCCCGACGGCGGGAACCAGCGCTTCGACGCGTACAGGAACGCCTCGCGGAGGTTTCCGCCGGCTTTTTCCGCGACTTCGACAGGCGCGGCCGCGGACGTCACGCGGATCTTTCCGCCGGCGATCTTGAATTCGGCCTGGTCTTCGCACCAGATGGCGCGGCCTTTGTCGGAAACCATGAACGACGCGTACTGGTTGGAGCCGCCGTCCTTGCGCAGATCTATTTTTACCGACGTCGACGCCGTGAACGGCATCGACGGGCCGAACCTGTTCGCGACGCCCCACCAGCATTCCCCGGGGAGCATTTCGATTTCCCTGCGCGTCTCCGCCGGCGCCTGCGCCGACAGCGCCGCGGCGAGAGCGAGCGCCGCAATCCGCCACGGCCCCGCCGTCCTGCTTCCGCCCGTCTTTCCGTGCATTTCCGCCTCGCTTTCGATTGCGCCGTTTCCGCCGGACCGTTTTGCGCGCGCATCCCCGGGGCGGCTGCCGTCCCGCACCGGACGCCGCCGGCCCCGCGCGCGCCGGCCCCGCGCTACTTGAGTTCTTTCGAGCGGGGGAACAGGTAGCGGAAGTTGCGACGGATCGCGAGCAGAGTCTTGGCCTGCTTCACATCGTCTTTGTGCCGCTGCACGCCCTTGCCTTCAAGCACGTCCATCAGGTCTTCGCAGTCGCACCAGGTGGTGAACAGCAGCCCCAGATACTGCCCCTTGTCGTGCGCTACCGCGTAGGAGAGGAACTTCTGCGCGTTCTCGGCGTACCGCCACGGGCACAGGAAAATCTTGCGCCCCGCGTCCGCGAAAACGTCCACGCTCGGATATGCCGGACATTTCTCGTAGTGCCAGTCGCATATCACGATGTCCTTGTCGAGCATCCCGAGCGCGGCGCACGTGCCGTTGTCGCTGGCCTCCCAGACGCCGTACCCGCTCGTCTTCGCGTCAAGCAGCCTGTCGCCCCAGATCATCGTCGCCACCCCGCGCGCCTTGAGGTTCCTCGCGATTCCGTTCACCCAGCCGGCGAACAGTTCCGACGCCGGCGTGCTGCAACACCTGGGGCAGACGCCGATTTCGAACACTTCGTCGCATCCTATGTGCATCGCGTCCGCCCCGAACGCCTCCGCCATTTCGCACGCAAGGTCGGTGACGATGCGCATCGAGTCGGGATGGGTCGGGCAGATGCTGCGGCAGTAGTCGTACCTGATCTTCTTCCGGCCGCGGGACTCGTCGAGTTCGGGATGCCCCTTGAGGAGCCCTTCCTTCACGACCGGTCCGCTCTGGTGCCCCAGAAGGTTCATCTTCGGGATCAGGCGCACGCCCGCCTCGTCGCACGCGCGCTTGATCGCCTTCGCGTCGGCGGCGGAGATCGCGTTTTTGCCGGCGCATTCGGGATGCGACGCGAATTTGTAGTTGTAGCGCACGAGCAGCACGATCGCGTCGACGCCCGACGGCTTGAGCGTGTTCTTCACGAAAGCGCAGAACCGCCCCACGTCTTTCGGGGCGGGGGCCGAGATGGAGATCGCCTTCGTCTTCCAGCCGCCGGGCGGCTCCGGCGCCGTTCCCGGCATGTCCGGCAAAGCGTCCGCCGGACCGGCTGCGGCGATCGTCGCCGCGAAAGCGGCGGAAAGCAGCGCCCCCGCCCTGAACCAAGACATCGTCTTCATTTTCCGTTTCCCTCCTCTTCGGCCCGCATCCCGGAGCCGCCGATATATTGCCATAAACCCCGGAATTCCGCAACCCCGCAAAACCGGCCGCACGGCCTGGGTGCGCAGGACCCTGTCCATGCGTCTATAGCGGACCTCCGGTCTCGAATTCGCGCTGCCGGCGCTCGACTTCCCGGAGACGCGCGTCGCCGGCCGCACGGCCGGACGACGTCTTCACGCCCGGCAAGCCCGGCGTGAACGCGAGCGCGCCTGCGGCGGGCGCGTATCTGCCCTTGCGGACGGTCGCGGCACGGACGACGACCGGCTTCGGGTCCGCCGCCGCACGCGGGCGTATCAGCACCACGGCTTCGCCCCAGCGCGTGACCTGGGGATTCGTGCCGACGATGTCGGCATCTCCTTCCACGGTGAAGCGCACCGTCTCCGTGCAGTAGCGCTTCGGAACGCCCGCCGCGTCCGCGAGCGTGGCGGTGACGGCCACGAGATCGCCGCCGTCCGCGACGGGCGCAAGCCCCTCCGTGTCGAGAGCAAGGTCGATCTTCGCGAGGCGCAAGGACGGAAGGAGTACGGTCTTCGAACCGTCTGGCAGCCTGGCGACGAAGCTGCCGGGGGGATCCTCGCCCTTGCGCGGCCTCCTGCGCCCCGCCGCGGCGATGCGGTGCTGCGCCTCGCAGTCGAACTTCGTCTCGCCGGGCTTGAACGGCTTGCCGAGGAGAGTCGCCTTGTAGACGCAGTTGGAGAACACGTCGAAGTCTTCGGGCGAATACGGCGAAAGCTCGTGAGCGGGAAAGACGAACGGCTTGCCCGTGAGCGCGGCCTTGAAGGCGTACCAGGAATATTTCTTCTGGCGCGCGTACGTCATGATGCCGCCGTAGAAGTTGTCCGGATGGTAGCCGCGCGCGTGGTCCGTGCCGTGCCACAGGCAGCCGCCGAGGAACGACGCGCGATTCGCGCCGATTCCGCGCAGGAACTTCATGTAGTGCCGCGCCTGGCGCACCATCGCCGTCTCGCCCCACTCGCGCAGCACGCGCGAAGGCGAGTTCTGCGCGTTCCAGTCGTCGACATAGTCTCCCCACTCGCGGCGGAACGAGACCCGTCCGTCGATCGGCCGGTGGCCGTACAGCACGTCGGCGATCCCGCTGCCGCGCGACTGCGCGTCGCAGGCGCAGAGGTCGTTCGGCGGAAGCGTCTCGCGCTTCACCACGCGGACCGCGTTCGTCGTGAAGGCCGCCGGGAAACGCGTCTCGTTCAGGATCGGCTCCCACATGAACAGCGACGGACGCGACCTGTCGCGCCGCACCATCTTCTCGATGTTGTCGTAGACGCGCCGCTCGAAGTCCGGATCCTTCCCGTTCCAGAACTGCCAGCCCGGCGTCGCCACGATCACGAACATCCCCAGTTCGTCGCATGCGTCCATGAACGCGGGGTCCTGCGGATAGTGCGCGCTGCGGAATATGTCCATGCCGCAGTCCTTGAACTTCTTCACGTCGCGCCAGTGCAGCGAATTGGGCAGCGCGTTCCCGATGAACGCATAGTCCTGGTGCCGGTTCGCGCCGATGAGCTTCCTGCCGTACGGCTTGCCGTTCAGGACAAGCCCGTCCATCGTCGCCTTGAAGTCGCGGATGCCGAAACGCACGCGCACGGAGTCCGTCAGCCGCCCGTCCTTCTTCACGTCCACGCGCAGCCAGTGGAGATTCGGCGTTTCGGGCGTCCAGAGCGCCGGCGATTCCGGATGGAACGGAGACGCCACCGGCTTCCCGTCGTAGAACAGCTCCGCCTTCGCGCCTTCCGCGTCGCCGCCGAGCGTCACGTCGGCGCGGACCGTCCACTTGCCGTCGCCGCCGAGATTCGAGGTGATCCGCACGCCGCCGTCGCCGCTGTCGGCCACGTACGCCTCTCCCGTCTCTATCAGGTAGGCGTCGCGGTAGATGCCGCCGAAGTAGACGAAATCGAGGACGTCCTGCGCCTTGCCGGGCGGGTAGGACGGATCGTCCGAGTTGTCGCACCACACCTCGAGGATGTTCTCGCCTTCCTTCAGGATTCCGGTGACCTCGACATGGACAGGAAGATAGCCGCCGAAGTGTTCAGCCACCTGCTTCCCGTTCAGCGTGACGCGGCTCTTGCCCATGATCGCCTCGAAGTGCAGGAACTGGCGCGCCCCGCCGCCCTTCCAAGTGAAACGGCGGCGGTACCAGGCCGGCTGCTGACGGTTCGCGCAACCCGACGCCTCGAACCCCAGCTCGCCCTCGTCGATGCAGTGCGGCAGCGTCACGCGCCTGCACGTCCTGAACCCGTCGAGCGAAAACTCCCACCCGGAAGTCAGCGTTTCGACGCGGCGCGGCGAGCCAGCGGCCTCCCAGTACCCGGCCTTCGAGAACTCCACCGCCTCCGCAATCGCGCAAAGCGCGGCCACTGCAGCCGACAGCGCGGCACGACGCATTCCGTCCATCGCTTTCTCCATATTCGCCTCCACCCTTCAATCGTCTGCGCCCTGCTCCCGGGAAAGGTAGAGATCCGGAAGAACGACGGCGGTCTCCTGCTCTTCGCCTTCCTTCTTCCATGCCACTACATACCTCGCCTTTGCGAACTGCGGCCTGCAACCCTTCAGAGCCAGCTCCGACAGCTTCTGGATGAACGCCTTCGAGAATTTCGCGACCCGTACACGGCGTCCATCCAACGACGCCGCAAGGTAGTTCCCGTCCACTTCGAGCGCGTCACCCGATCTGATCCGGCCGACCACCGATTTCTTGTCGATGAAATAGTCCAGCACGACATCTTTGTGCGAAAGCTGCACGATCACGTTTTCGATGCGCTCCGGCGCGCCGGTGTCGAACTCCTTTACGACACCTTCCGCATCGACGTTCTCGAAAAGGCTCTTGTCGGAATAATGGACTCTCAGATTCTTCCTCGCCCTCGTGATGCCCACGTATACGGCTCTTCGTTTTTCGCCGGTCGGCGCGCCCAGCCTGTCAAGCATGATGTACACCGAATCGTATTCCCTGCCCTTGGACTTGTGTATCGTGGAAACCTCGACCGTACCGCTCCCGAAACGGCCGAAATCCTCTATCCTGGACTCGCGCAGGAATTCGTCGAAATCGCTTTTGTACTTCGTCTTCGCCGTCGCGGCGAAATCGTCTAAAAGGGCAAGACAGTCCGGGAGGCAGTCGCTGCCCGCGTACGCCGCTCCCAGAAGGCGTCGCGCCTCGTTCCACTTCTTGTCGGATATCACGCCGGACCCGTCGACGGAAAACGCGCATTTGCGGAAATACCGCAATTCGGCGAGGTCCCCGAGGTTGAATCCGTCGTTCGACTGGACGAGCCGCGCCTTCACGCCCTTTTGGAGAAGGATGCTGAACACGCGAAGCGCCTCGTGATTCGTCCATGTCATGATGCAGGATGTGCCGGACGGCCGTTCACGCTCCCAATCCTCGACGACGGACGCCTCGAAACCGCCGGCGGCGTGCGCCACTATCCGCACCGACCCGTCTTCCGCGCCGGGCGCGGGCCGCAGCGGCGAAGATTTCATGCGGCCGGGGATGGTCTGCGCGAAAGCGTTCGCGAACGCCACGATCGCCGCCGCGCTCCTGAAGTTTTCGACCATCTCGTACAGCTTCGCGTCCGGCATTCTGGAAAGGCGTCGCAAATACCGCGAATCGGAGCCCCTGAATCCGAATATGTTCTGGTCGTCGTCGCCGACGGCGATCACCCGCATGTTTTCATTGGCCTCCAGAAGCGCGCGGACGAGACGGTCCGAGCCGGCGTCCATGTCCTGCGCCTCGTCGATAACGAGGACGCTTTTGGCGATGCGGGCGGGCTCCACTTCCCCGGCCTCTATCATGGCCGCCGCGGCGTCCACCACCGTGTCGCTGTACTCGAGGCTTCCGACTTTTCCTATCAGGTCGA
Source organism: uncultured bacterium (assembly GCA_902799715.1). Taxonomy (GTDB): domain Bacteria; phylum Verrucomicrobiota; class Kiritimatiellia; order RFP12; family UBA1067; genus CADCBS01. The sequence continues at coordinate 8,743 of CADCBS010000069.1, forward strand.
AGCAGTAGGAGTGGAACGTCTTGATCTCCACGAAGTGCGCCGCGTTGCCGACAAGCTCGATCAGCCTTTTCTTGAACACGGTGGCCGCGGCCCTTGAAAACGTCAGCATGAGCAGGCGCTCCGCCCTGACGTCTTCGAGAAGCAGAAGCGACGCGAGCTTGTGCACGAGCACGAGCGTCTTGCCGCTGCCCGGCCCCGCGGCGACCGCGACGACGCCGGAGCGGCTGTCGGCGATGATGCTCCGCTGCTTGTCGGACAGCGTGCCGAAAAGCTTCTCCCTCTTGGCGGCCGTGATGCCGCTCTTGATGATCTTCGCCCGCTCGCCGCGAAAGTACTTAGCGATGAACGACGCGTATTCCATCTGGAAATAGTCGTTCACGAACTTCAGCGCCGCATTGTAGTCGCGGACCATCATGTTGGCGAATTCCCCGACGATGTGTATCTGCTGCATCTTCAGCTGGTAGTAGGCGTCGAGCGTCCCGTAGTCGTCCTTCCTGAACATCCTCTTGTTGTCCACGACTTTGCGCCGGAGGCACATTCCGTTGTAGACCACGAGGAACCCTCCCTCCAGCTGCATCGCGCCCGTCCGCGACAGGTACAGGAGCGCCTCCGACATTTCGTCGAGGCTCGCGGGCCTGTCGCCGAAATCGAGCCGCGGCTCTTCGTTGAAGTCCTTCAGCAAGCCGACGAGCGAGAACTCCACCGTGCATGCCGCCCCCTGCCGGCCATCCTCTTCCTTCTGCCTGGCCGAAGCCTTGCGGTAGAGGCTCTTGACGGCGAACCGCGCAAGTTCCATCCGCCGCTCGAACCGTTCTTTCATTTTTCCGGCCGGCATGCGCGGAACGATGCGGACGTAGTCGCTTTCCGGGCGCTCCCGTTTCTTCACCCAGGCTTCCGCGGCCCAGAACCGGATGACCGTCCGCATGTTCTTGACGCCGTTGGAGCATCCCGCCCCTCCGGGAAGACCGTCGTTGAGCTCCTTCAGGTTCAAGTCGCCGTCGGCGCCGCCGATCCGCGCGAGCAGCATCCGTTCGACCCGCTCGAACCGCGCAAGGACGTTTCCGCTCTTCCTCTCCGTGCCTTCGCGGAATATCGTAGCCGACATGTCCTGCGTGTCCGCGAGAAGACCGTCCTGCCGCATCAGATCGACGGCGGCGACGACTTCCTGCCGCGGGATCCCGAGGATGTCGGCAATGTAGTCGACGCGCGATTCCGCATCGTCGTCCGCGGTCTTCGACACGCTCCGCGCGGAAACCAGGGACTTCATTATGCGCTTCGCCGTCGCGCGCTGCCTTTCGTCCATGCGCGTGGAGGCGTCTATGCGTGCCGACGCCTCCGCCATGCTCGACGCCAGGATCCCGGTAGCATAGACCCTTGGCATGTTCTGCCCGCGTTCGACGTATCCGGCATCCTCGAGGACCGCCACGGCCGCGCGCACTCTCGTCTCCACGTCAGAGGCCGCGTCACCCCATCCCGCCGCGCGCGCCAGCTCGAGCGCGGACGTGCAGAACCGGCGGCCGCCCGGGGACATGCGCTTGATCGCGCGCCAGACCATCTGGATGTCGTTCAGGCTTAGCTTCGTCTGGTTCAGCAGGATGAAGTGCTTGTCGAGGTCGTCGTCGCAGTAGAGCACGTAGCACTCCGCCTGGAGCGACGGATCGCGCCCGGCGCGCCCGGCCTCCTGCACGTAGTTCTCAAGCGAATCGGAGATGTCGTAGTGCACGACAAGGCGGATGTCCTTCTTGTCCACGCCCATGCCGAAAGCCGATGTCGCGACGATGGTCTTCACCTCGTTGCCGATGAATGCGTTCTGGTTCGCGATCTTTTCGGCAGGATCCATCTTCCCGTTGAACGGAAGCGCCGGAAAACCGTCGCACGTCAGCTTCTCCGCAAGTTCCCGCGTCCGTCTGGTGCGCGACACGTAGACGATGGCCGGACAGTCCTTCTGCTCGATCAGCGTGCGCAGCGCCTGGTACTTTTCTTCGTCCGTCTCCCCGTGGAGCACGGCGTAATGCAGATTCTCGCGGGTCGCGCCCGAAGCGTACACGGCAAGCTCCACGCCGATCTTGCCGCGGAAATAGTCGCAGATGTCGCTGATCACCTTCTGCTTCGCCGTCGCCGTGAAGCACGACACGGGGACCGGCCCCGGCAGCGACTTCGCCTCCTGCAGCTTCCTGATGAAGTCCCCGATGTAGAGGTAGTCCACGCGGAAATCGTGCCCCCACGCCGAGAAGCAGTGCGCTTCGTCTATGACGAACCTGACGATGTTGCGGTGCAGCAGGATGCGTTCCACCGTCTTCGACCGCAGCTGCTCGGGGGATATGTAGAGGAGGTTCGCCGATCCGTCCGCGACGCGCCGGTACGCTTCGGCGCGTTCGATCGGATTGAGCAGCCCGTTGACCGTGACCGCCGCCGTCACCCCCTTGGACGTCAGGTTGTCGATCTGGTCCTTCATCAGGGATTGGAGCGGGGATATCACCACCGTCAATCCATGCACGAGCTCGCCGGCCATCAGCGCCGGCAGCTGGAACGTGATCGACTTGCCGCCGCCCGTGGGGAAGACCGCGATGAGCGACTTCCCCTCCACGGCCGCGCGCGCCGCGTTCTCCTGCAGCGGCTCGCCGGCATACGTCCTGAACGCGTCGAACCCGAAAAACCTCTTGAGCCCCCTGCGGACGTCAAGCCGCTCTCTGCAGTGAGGGCATCCCTCGCCGCACGGCGTGTTGCAGAGATAGTTGACGATGCTCTCGACGCGCGGATACGTCTTCACGACCCAGAACGGAGTGATCGAATCGCATCCCGCCGTTCCTATGAGCGCAAGGGCGTAGGCAAGCTCGGCAGGATACCGGCGGACGATCGCCGCGATGTTGGCACGGCTGCATATCCGCCCGGCGAATTCGCGCGCAATCGCGTCCTCCACCGGGCCGCCGGGCGCCGCCGTTCCGTTCAGCGCGAGAAATCCGTCGAACCCGGCGATGCCGCGGAGAAGGCTCGAGTAGATTCCGCGCACGCGCGGGCCGAGCGAGAGGAACGCGGCGACTTCGTCGTCGTAGAGGCGCTTCGCCTTCTTTGCGTCGCTGACCGGATTGTTCAGCTCGTCCTGCACGAGCTTGTCGTCTTTCAGAAGCGCGTGGTACGGGCGTTCCGGGAACAGAAGCGGCGACCAGTACAGCGTGTCGACAAGCACGGCCGCGCGATCCCCGAGCGCCGGAGCGAGGTACTTCATGTCGTGGTGGACTATGTTGTGTCCGCACAGGACGCGCGCATCCCCGAGGAACCGCCTGAACGCCTGCATGTCGCCGGAATGGAACGTCGCGCCGTCCGCGCGCACGGCGCCGATGTCGTGGATGCGCCTGTCGCCGACGCCGACCTCCAGATCGACGAACACGACATTGCCGTCAATATCTCCGATTCGAGCCATTCAGAAGCCGCCGTGCCGGTTCAACATTGGACATCCGCTTGCGGAGCCGCCGATCCAGCACCATCAGCCTGAATGGAGATGTAAAGTTCCACAGTGCGTCCTTTCGCCGGCAATCCTACCATATTTTCCCCGGCAAGTCCATAGCCTGCAAACACGCACCCTTATCCCGGATTTTCGCAAGAGGGGAGATGGCGGCCTTGCTGAAGGTCGCGTGGAGGAGCCGAAGGATGCTGTTTCCCGTCAAAAGGCGAATC
>CADCBS010000070.1:0-11847 GCA_902799715.1 uncultured bacterium
GTTGCCGAGCGACCACAGCTTCACGCGGCCCTTGCACGCCTTCACCCAGTCGGCGGAGTCCTGCGGACTCTCCCACGCCGCGTTGAGCGTGAAGAACGGGCGCGCGCCGATCCGCTCGCAGAGCGCGAGGATGTCCTCCATGCCGATGTCGTTCTGGTCGTAGCCGAGACCATGCGGCTGGGACTCGATCTCCGTGTAGCTCTGGAGCGGCGCGCGCTCGTCGGGATCGGGGATGAGACCGTCGCGCCAGCGGTACTCGCCCGCGAAGTTGCCGCCGGGCCAGCGGACGATGGACGTGCCGATTTCGCGCAGGTGCTCGATCACGTCCGCGCGCATCCCGCGGAAGTTGTCCGCCGGCATCACCGACACCGCGCCGACGACTGCGTACTTCCTCCCCTTCACGCCGATGGAGATTTCCGCCGCAACGTCCTTCTCCACCGTGAAGTCGAACGCGACGCGCTTCCAGTCGCCCCGCCCCTTCGTGTTTACCGTGAATTCGCGTTCCGCAAGAACCTTCTTGCCCGACTTGACGCGCAGCACGATCGGCGTGTCGACGGGTTGGAGCGTACCCGCCACCGCCCTGAAATTGTGCGCGACGCCGCCGCGGAGCCCGATGCCGCCTTGGCGGATCCCCGCCTCGCCGTTTTCGTCGAGGCATCCAATCACCTGCGATCCGCGCTCGTTTCCACGCGGCATCCGGCTGCGCGCCGCATGGCGCGTCACGCTCAACCCCTGTGCCTGGTGGTAGAACGCCTTCTTGGAGCCGTATGGTTCCCACAGCATCGCGACGCCGGCGCGCGACGGCTTCCCGGCGAACTTGCGGTTCCGGACGAGCTGCGCGGAGAGTCCGCCCTGGAGCGCCGAACGCGTATGCTCGATGTTCTGACCGAAGATGAAGGCAGGGATTGGCTTCAAGGCGCGGTCCGTCGAAACCGACACCTTTGCGGGCAGCGCGTCCGGCCCGGCCTGGGCGTTCGCGGCGAGCTGCTCGTCCGTGAGCGCCCCCTTCCAGATACGCACTTCGTCGTAGTCCGCGCCCGCGTCGCCATCGCATGCGTACTGCGAGCCGCCAAGGAGGAATCGCGGGTTGACAAGGGACGCCAGCGTCCAGCCGCCGTACACCTGCCGGTGCTCACGCTCGATCTTGCCGGTCTTCGCGTTGCGGCGCATCGCGCGCATCGTCGTGGAGCCGTTTCCGTTGTTCACGAACGTCACGGAGATGTGGCACGGCGTATCTTTCTTGTACGGACACAGCATCTTGAAGGCGGAATGCTTCTTTCCCTTGCAGCACATCTCGATGCTGTCCGTGTCGGGCTTCGCGGATTCGCTCCACGCCATCGTGAAGTAGTTCTTGTCGTCCGAGCCGTAGTCGAAGATACGCGCCCAGAAATGGACGGACCGGAGCGTCGCCCACATCTCGATCGTGACGTCGGAGCCGTCCGCCGGAAGGATGTTCCTTCCAAGGTCGAGATGCCCCGCTTCGTGCTTGCCACCCGGCAGGACGAGCGCCGTCGCGGAAAGGTTCGCCTTGCCGACGCTCTTCGCCTCCACGCCCGTCACGGAATCCTTCACGTTGCCCGTGAAGCTCCATTGGTGCGCAAGCGCATCTGGCGTTGCTCTCTCCACCGCGCCGAACGACGCGAACGCCGCAAGTGCGGCACACGCCATCACAAACGACTTTTCAGCCATGATGCGCTCTCCTCTTCACCGCGCCTTTTCGCTGCGGAGCCGCTCCAGCGCCACCTGGACGGCGCAAGGCTCCTCCTTGCCGGTCCAGTCCCGGGCGGCCACCCACTCCTCGGCGGCGAACAGACGCTGCGCCGCCTCCTCGTAGGAGATGCCGCCCAGCTCGACCAGCAGGCGTATGCCGCGGTCGATGAGCTTCTTGTTGGAGATCGACACCCAGCTCATCCAGTTGCCCGCCACGCGTCCCATCGACGCCATCGTGCCCGTGGAAAGGCAGTTGAACGAGAGCTTGACGGCGAGGTGTTTCCAGATTTCCAGCGGCGAGTCCGCGATCGGGAACGGGAAGCCGAACTCGGCCTTTTCCGGCCAGGCGGCGGCGAGCCTGTTTGCGGCGTCGACGAATTCCGGCGTCTCGCCCGGGACGCGCAGGATGACGGCCGCCGCGCGTTCATAGCCCCGGATGCGTTCCGGCGCGGGTTCGTTGCCGATCATGTAGGTGACGAGGTCGGAGTACTTGATGAGCGGAGGCGAGTCGATGAAGCGCTGCGGCATCTTGAGAGAACGGGCGTCCTCGCCCGTGAATTCGAGGCAGCGCGGGTGGCGGCGCATCATCTCGTTCCAGCATTCAACCGTCGGATGGAGCGGGTTTTTCACGAACGCCCAGCTCTGCGCGAGGTGCTTGTCGCGGCTCGAGCGGAGCGGCGGCAGCATGAACGTGGGCGAACGCTCCGTGTTGTCGGTGAAGAGGTCGAGCATGCACTTGTCGGCGAGGTACGTGATGCGTCCGTGCTTCTCGTAGACGCTCTTCTCGAAGTCGATCGCCTTGACGAGCGCTGCGCGTCCGGCGGGCGACTCGAGCCCTGCGAGCAGCTGCTCGAACGCGACGGTGTAGTCTTTCGCAGTCTCCTTCGCGAAACGCGGCATCACGCGGCAGAGCGCGGCCTCGAGGGCGCACGAGCCGAGCAGCTGCTCCGAGCTGGTCGCCTGCATGCGCGTGGAGCCGGCAAGCGACATGGAGCCGCAGTAGATGTCGATCACCGTCACCTTCGGGTTGTCGATCGCCTCGCGGCACCGGTCGAGGTATCCGCGCAGGAGGTCGGCGGGGTTGTTGAACACGAGGAAGCACTTCGCCCCGTGTTCGGCGGCGTACTGCAGGGTGCCCAGCACGGACGACGTTTCGCCGCCCTCCGTGATGGCGACGAACGTGTCGCCTTCTCCCACGTCCAGGGCGGCTGCCTGGCGGCGGCCGCCCTCCGCGAAGTCCTCGAAGAACTCGACCGACCGTATCAGCGCGAAGTCGCCGCCCGTCATTATAGATGCGGAGCGGTCGGCGAGTGCGCGCTCGGCGGGCGTCAGCTCTGCCGCGCGGCGGTGGAAGAAGTCGCGCCACATCGACTCGAGCAGGATGGAGAGCCGCCCCGTGGCGCCGCATCCCGAGAATATGATCCGGCCTTTCGGCGCCTGGAGCGTCTCCACCATCGAATCGACGAGCTTTCCGAACTCCTCGCCCGCGAACACGTGCCGCATGGTTATGGGTATCTGCCTGTCGCCGCGCTGGAGGCACTGCACTCCCGCGAGCGTCGAGCGTTTGAAGTCCTCCTCGAGCGTCGCGGTGATCGGGTTCGACTGCTCCGTGGGCAGGAATCCGAGATGGAACTGCTTCTCGTTGTCTATGAAGTCCCTCGCCTTGGCCTTCGCGGCCTCGGAGCATTCGAAGGCGCGGGCGCCCGTGCAAAGCGCGGCGGCGGCCAGCGCGCACGCGCATCCTCTCTTCAACTTCATCTCGGCTTTTCCTTTCTTTTTGCTCGCCGTGGCAGGTCCACTTTACCACATTCGCACAGCGAAAACAAGCGGCAATCCACCGCGAATCGTGCGCGCGATCCCGCTACTTCGCCACGAGCAGTTCGTCCCAGCGCGTCGTGGCGCGCGGGGACAGCCGTCCGCGCTTCATGCGCCACGCCGGCGCCGCGGCCGGCAGCCCGGCCGCGGCGTTCACGACCGTTCCGCCGCCGTACCTCGCGTTCAGCGCGTCGACCGCGCCGTACAGCGCTTCGCCGCGTCTGTTCCGCCGCGGGGCGGCGTCCTGCGGAAACAGGACGCCCTGGCGGAGCGCGCCCGCCTTTTCAAGGCCGAACATCACGACGCCCGCCTTCCTGTACCTTGCGCCCGGCTTGAACATCGACGCCGTCTCCTTCCTCAGCGCGGAAAGTATCTCGTCGGTGGCGTTCGCGGGGGAGGGGAACAGCACCGTGCGGTCGGTCCACACGTGGTCGCACGCCGTCCCGATCTGCGCGTACGCATTGCATCCGGCGGCGACGAGACGGTGGCGCCTGAGCTTCGCCGCCGCCTGCGACGCGAAATACGCCAGCGCCTCGAAAAGGTCCTGCGCCGACGTGACGTACTCGCCGAACGTGCGCGAGCAGGTCACGGACTCGGGATCGGCGTCGTACGCGCGGTCCGACACCGTTTCGCCCGCGCCGCGGAGTTCCATGGCCGTGCGCAGCGCGGCCACTGAGCCTATGGCGCGTATCTCGGAGTCTTCCATCCGCATGAAGGCCCCGGCCGTGAATATCCCGCGCGAACGGAGCTTCGCCGCGAGCCTGCGCCCCACGCCCCAGACTTCGCCGGCCGGGAGCGCCTCGAGGATCGCGGAAGGGTCGGAGGGGAGGACGTACACGCCGCCTTCCTTCTTCTTCGCGATGTGGTTTGCGATCTTGGCGAGCGTCTTGTTCGGCGCGAACCCGACTCCGCACGGTATGCCGGTCCAGCGCAGGATCGTGGCGCGCAGCGCGGCGCCCCAGGCGGCGAGATCCGCCGGCGCGGACGGGGGAGGATGCACGAACGCCTCGTCGATGGAATACTGCTCCACGCCCGCGGACTCCTGGCGCAAGATGGACACGATGCGCCGCGAAATGTCGCCGTAGAGTTCGTAGTTCGAGGACCTGAACACGAGTTCGCCGCTGGCTTCGCGCTCCTTCAGCTGGAAATACGGCGTGCCCATCGGTATGCCGAGCGCCTTGAACTCGTTCGAGCGCGAGACGCAGCAGCCGTCGTTGTTGGAAAGGACGGCCACGGCCTTGCCTTCGAGCGAGGGATCGACCACGCGCTCGCACGACACGAAAAAGTTGTTGCCGTCCACCAGCCCGATCATAGCAGATGTATTGCGGCGGTGACGCGCCCGAATATCTTCAGCTCGCTCTCTCCGCCGACCCTGACCGGCGGATAGTCTGGATTCGCCGGCTCGAGCCACACCTCGCCGTTCCTGCGGCGGAGCGTCTTCACCGTGAAGTCGCCGTCCACGCTGGCCACGGCGACATCTCCGTCCGCCGGCGTCAGCGACCGGTCCACAACCAGTATGTCGCCGTCGAATATCCCCGCGCCGTCCATGGAATCGCCCTCCACGCGCACGAAATACGTGGCGGCAGGGCGCTTCACGAGAAAGACGTTCAAGTCGAGCGGCGGCTCCATGTACTGCTCGGCCGGGCTGGGGAAGCCCGCGGCGACGGTTCCGGCCACTCTCGCTTCAGCGGACACCGCCGACGTCCTCTATCGCTTTCAGCGCGAGTTCAGCGAAGGGTATCTTGTTCCGCGGATGCACGTCGCGCGGATCGCCCAGGCCCGCGGCGAACGTATCGACGAATATCGCCCCGGTCTCCCCGGCCACCTTCTTCTGGGCCGCGCGGTACGGCGCCCACGGACGGTCCATTGCAGGCAGCCCGACAACCACGACCTTGGCACCGCCCCACAACCTGCGGAACTGCTCCATCACGGCGAGCAGCGTCTCTTCCATGTACGCGCCGTCGAGCGGAGCCTCCGGCGGCACGCAGCGCGTGGCGTTCGATTCGCCCTGGTACCACAGGATTCCGTCCACGGGCATCTGCGTTTCGGCGAACTTCTTCAGCCCGCCGTCGTACAGCGCTGACACGGGCCACCAGAAAGCCTCTTCCTTGTTTCCCCTGCGGCGCGGATATTCGCGCGCCACCCACGCGCACGGGAAATCGGCGTTTCTGTCGAGCCTGCGCCGGTTCGTGGCTATCGCCGCAAGATGCGGATAGACCGGCCTGCCGCTCGAATCTACCGCGCACATGACCTGTTCGGACAGGAACGACTCCGTCGGCGCGCCGCCCGCGGCCACGTAGACCATCTTTATCTCCCTGCCGGTCTTTTCAGCGCGGCGGATGGCGAAGCTCACGCCGAAGGCGCATTTCGCTGCGGCGTTCCCGGGCGTGAGGCGCTTCCATTCCCCTGTCGCGAAGTCCCAGAACGACACGCGGACTTTAGCGAGCCGTTCCATTTCAGACTTGAACCGCGCCTTCTCTTCCGGCGTCGCGGAGAACTCGCCCCAGCCTTTCTGCATGTTCGACTGCCCGGCGCAGAGCCATGTCTCCCAATCGCGGCTCGCGTACGCCGCATATCTGCGGCACTCGCGGACTTCCTGCGGAGAAGTCACCGTGCGGAACACGGTTTCGGCGATTATGCGCGCGCCTTCGGCGTCGGGGTGGATCTTGTCGGCCGCCAGTATCTTGTCGAGATTCTCGCGCAGCGGCTCTTGCATGTCGATCCGGTCCGCGCCGGTCGCAGACGCCACGGCCTCCAGATCGTCCTGCATGAGGAACGGCTCCGGGCTGCGCCAAAACCTCTGTCCTTCAGCCAGCGGCGCGAGTTTCGTCCAGATCGCAATCCGCGGACCGGGACCGGGAACGGCCTCCTTGTAGTCGCGAAGAAGCGCGATGTAGTCGTCGCGGAACTGCCAGAGCTTCCGGCCGCCCGCATATTCCTTTATGTACTCGCCGTTGTCGTTTATGCCAAGGTTGCACACCACGATGTCGGGCTTCCACGCGAGCGCGGCCTTGTGCTCCGGCATGTGGCGGAATCCGCGCTTCTCCGCGCCGCGCATGGAGTCCAGGTAGATTCCGCGCCCGGGATTGCCGAAGTTGCGCACTTCGTATTTCCCCGGGAAGCGCGCGTCGAGCATCTTCTGCAGCTGCGCGGGGTAGGACTGCGAAGCCCTGTCGGCAAGGCCCGTTCCGTATGTTATGGAATCGCCTATGCAGGCTATCTTCACGGGCGCGGCCGCGCAGGCCGCGGACGCTGCGGCGGCAATGGCAGCGGCGATGTTCTTGGCGAACGTGTTCATTGCATGTCTCCTTTCTCCAGAAGCGCGGCGAGCCGCGCGCGCGATGCGCGCGCCACGCCGTCGAAAAGCGAATTTCCGCACGAGTCCATCGCCACCACGGCGGGGAAGCCGTCCATCTCGAACTCCCACATCGCCTCGGCGGCGCCGAACTCTTCGAGGAATCTGACGCCGGCCACGCGCTTGATCGCGCGGGCGGCCACGGCGGCCGCGCCGCCGACGGCCTGCAGATACACGCAGCCGTACTTGCGGCACGCTTCGAGCGTGGCGGCGTCCATGCCGCCTTTGCCGATTATCGCCGAAAGCCCGGTGGCGGCGATCAGCGCCGGCTCGTACGGGTTTTCGCGCACGCTTGTCGTGGGGCCGGCCGCGACAGCGCGCCAGACGCCTGCGGCGTCCTTCACCACCACGGGGCCGCAATGGTACAGCGCGCCGCACTCGAGCGACGCCGGAATCCCGCCGCCGTCGGCGAAATGCTTGTGGAACCTGTCGCGCCCGGTGAACACCTTGCCGCACAGCGACACCACGTCGCCGGCGCGCAAGGCGCGGACGTCCTCCTTCTTGAAAGGATAGACGAGCCTGCGCACGCCGCCGCGCGCGGCCTGCGCCCTCTTTTTCCCGTGCACCGTTCCGTCCGTTCGCATCTCCATCCGGCCCCGTTAGATTTTTTCAAAATACATGCTTGCATCTATAACGGCGGATATGGTATCATACACGCCGTTTTCGATTTTTGCCTCGTGGTGTAATGGTAGCACCGCAGATTCTGATTCTGCTTGTTGGGGTTCGAGTCCCTGCGAGGCAACCAATCCCCCGCGAAGCGCCGGAAGTATACCAAAAGCCGGACACACCGTCAGCATCCTGCGCATCGTCCGCCTTTTGCCGCCGATGGCGAATCATCCCCTCGCGCAACAGTCGTCCACCCGCCCTATCCCTGGAATCCCAAACCCTAATGTGAGATTACGGCGCGTATGAAATCCGATTGAAGGCTTTGACCTCGGACTTATGGCTTAGGACGCAGGAATACGAACGTCTGACATTTGCCACTTCAGCACACAACCATTGCCCCCCCCTTGCCGCAAAATGAGATTACGGCGCGTATGAAATCCGATTGAAGGCTTTGACTTCGGACTTATGGCTTCGGACGCAGGAATACGAACGTCTGACATTTGCCACTTCGACACACAACCATTGGCTCCCCCACCTTGCCGCAATGTGAGATTACTGTGCGGATGAAATCTAATTTTAGGGCTGCCACCACGGCGGCACATGAATAAGATTACGGTGCGTATGAAATCATATTTCGGGCGGACGCCCCAGCGGCACATGAATGAGATTACGGCGCGTATGAAATCCGATTGGGGGAGGGTGGGGGAGGGGCGACGGGGGGCCGGAGCCTTTCGGCGGCTTGTCCGAAGGCGGCGGTTTTGGTATGATTTGCGCATCACGCCGCGCGGATGCGGCGCGGGAAAAACATCATGACACGGAGCGCCGGCAGAATACGCGCCGCAGAGACTGCGGCCGGGAAACGGCGGCGAGGGTTCACTCTTATCGAAATCCTCGTCGTCGTGGCCATTCTGGCCATCATGGTGTCGGCCGCCGCCGTCAGCATCGCATCCGGCTCCGCCGCCGCGAAAGTGAACGCCGGAGTGCGCGGCGTCGTGCAGCTGACGCGCTACGCGCGGACGATGGCGCTTCTCAAGCAGCGTCCGGCATGGGTGGAATTCTCTTCGGACGGAAGGGTGAAGATCACGCTCGAAGCGTCGAACGACGGCATATCCGAAAGCGAGGCGGCCGATATCGGCGAGCCTGCCGAGCCGGTGGCGAGACCGGCCGGGGAAGGGACTTCCGCCGGGCAGCAGGCATTCCGCATCCGCCAGGGCCGGCCTGCCGAATCGAAGGACGGCGGCGGCGAAAGCATGGAAGGCGAAGACGGCGGCGGCGGGAAAGACGACGGCTCGGACGACGTGGTCGAGAGGAAACTCGACGGCGTGTCGCTGGAGGTGACGATACTCGACGAGGCCGGCAACCCGATGAGCGACGAAGATATCGTCGAGAACATGAAGACGGTCCGCATAGGGGAGAGCGCGCCGGAAGCCGGGGAAGGCGCGAGCGGCCCAGACGCCCCGCCGGCGAGGACTGTGGCGATACTCTACGAAACCACGGGGAGGTGCCCTGCCTTCCGCGTGACCGTGCGCCGGGAAGGCGACGGGGAAAGCGAAGGGCGCACGGTGGCGGTGGACCGGTTCGGGCGCGTGCGCACGCAGGAGGACGACGGACGGTGAAGCGCGGATTTTCGCTGATAGAGGTCGTGATCGCCACGGCCATCCTGTCGCTGGGGCTTGTCGCTATCCTCGCGAGCTTCAACCAGTGCCAGCGGGCGATGGGGGCGTCGAAAAGGTTCGAGACGGCCCAGTACGCGCTGGGGCTCGGCGAGATGCTGCACCCGATGCCGGAGCCGGACCAGGTGAGGGAAGACCCGGTTTCGGACAAGTTGCTGAACATACCGGCCGAGACGGCGTCGGCCATGGCGGAGGAGCTGGGCGTGGAACTGTCCAGGCGGAAGCGCGAAGAGCTGTCGGACTACACGTTCGAGCGGACGGTCGACGAGATTTCGGACGAAGAGCTGGAGCGCAACGGGCGAATCTACACCGTGCGCACGACAGTGAGATGGGAACTGCGCGAGCCCAAGCCGCGCGAGGAGACGGTCATAACTTTCTGGCGCAAGGAATAGCCGCGCAACCGCGCGGAAGCGGCAGGACGGAGGCAAAGAAAATGGTTGCATGCGAAAAACCCCTTGTCGGGATAGTGATGGGGTCGGATTCGGACTGGCCGGCAGTGTCGAAAGCGGCTGCCACGCTGGAGTCGTTCGGCGTCCCCTACGAGGCGCGCGTGATTTCCGCGCACAGGACGCCGGAGGTCGCGCTCGAATATTCGCGCACGGCCGAGAGCCGCGGTCTGAAGGCGATAATCGCCGCGGCCGGCGGCGCGGCGCACCTCGCCGGCGTGCTGGCGGGCGGCACGGTGCTGCCCGTGATCGGCATACCCGTGGCCGGCGGCGCGCTGAACGGGCTCGACGCCCTTTACGCCACCGTGCAGATGCCTTCGGGCGTGCCTGTTGCGACGGTGGCGCTGGGATCCGCGGGCCCCGCCAACGCGGCGCTGCTCGCGGTGCAGATTCTCGGAACCGCGGACCCGGAGCTCCGCGAGAAATTCCGCGCGCACAAAAAGACGCTCGCGGAGAAGGTGGCGAAGGCCGACGCCGGGCTTTCGCGGCCGCAGTGACGGCGGGCGCACGCACAGGGGAGGATCGCCGACATGGACGACTGGCGCAAGGAACTGCACGAAATAGTGAACGAGCGCGTGCGCGTGACGCGCGCGGAAAAAGAGAACGCCGCGTTCGAGGAATTCCTGGACCGCACCGGCGGCCCGGCGCTGGAGGAAATCGCCGGGGAGTTCGCGAAGATACCGGCGCGCGACGCCAAGGTGCGCCGCGCGCCGGCCTCGGCCACGCTCCAGGTGATGGCCGACAACGTGGAGGAGATTTCATTCCGGCTGCTGAAGCACTACGCGGCCGACGGCATACTGCCGTGCGCAGAAGTGCGCGTGAACCGCGGCGCGCACAGCGCCAAGTACGAGACGATGCTTCGCGAATCGCAGCACTACGAGATAGGGGACGTCACGTCCGGCGACGTGATTTCGACTTTCATGCGCTACTACAGGCTCGTGAAGAACTCCGGTCCGGGCGGAACGCTGGCCGTCGGGATCTGACAATGCGGCTGAGGGCGTTTTCAAGCGGCTCCTGCGGAAACTGCATGGCGGTGTCCGACGGCACGACTTCGCTGCTCGTGGATCTGGGCCTGTCCTGCCGCGCGATATGCTCGGCGGCGAAGGCGTGCGCGTTCGATCCGGGGCGCGCGTCAGGCGTGCTGTTCACGCACGACCACTCCGACCACTGCAAAGGCGCCGCGACGTTCCGGAAAAAGTTCCCGCACGTGCCGTTCTACGCGAACGGCGCCACGGCCGACGCCATATCGGCCTGCACCGGTGCGGAGGACGGATGGAAGGTGTTCGAGACGGCGACGCGCTTCGCGATCGGCGGATTCACCGTGGAGCCGTTCCCGGTGCCGCACGACGCCGCCGACGCCACTGGATACCTGCTTTCGTCGGGCGGAAGGAGCCTGTTCGTGGCGACGGACCTTGGATGCGCGACGGCGCAGGTGCGCGACGCGCTGTCGCGCGCCGACTGCGCGGTGCTGGAATCGAACCACGACCGCGCGCTACTGCTGGCGTCGCAGCGCGCATGGCCGCTGAAGCAGCGGATACTGGGCCGCAGCGGACATCTGTCGAACGACGACGCGGCGGAGCTTCTGCGCGAGTGCGCCTCTACCCGGCTCAAGACCGTGCTGCTCGCCCACCTTTCGGAAGAGTGCAACTCGCCGCACCTCGCGCTGGAGGCCGCGCGAAGCGCCCTCGGCGACGCGGGCTGCGCGGAAACAGCCATAGAGATCCTGCCGCGCGGGGAACCCTCGCGGCTCTACCTGATATGAACGGAACATGAACGGAACTTCCACAGACGCGCCCGCCGGCGCAGCGAGCACGATCCCCGCGCGCCACTGGTTTTTCGATTTCGACGGCACCCTGGCCGACACCGATCCCGACATCCGCGGCACCTGGACGGAAACCCTGGCGGAACTCGGCCTGGAATGCCCGCATTTCGCAAGCGTGTACAAGACCGGTCCGACGCTGGACGACATTTCCAGGATGCTTTTTCCCGGCGCGGACGGGGAGCTTCTGGAGAAGATCCGGAGCGGATTCAAGCGCAACTACGACAAATCGCCGCTTTCGCGCTCGCTGCCGTATCCGGGCGTGGAGGAATGGCTGTGCGCGCTGCGCCGCGCGGGGCGCAAGCTGTACATCCTGACCAACAAGCGCTTCACGGCGCTGAAGAGACTCGTTTCCGCATACGGATGGGACGGCCTTTTCGACGGGTTGTACGCGGGCGACATGGATCCGGCGCGCAAGCGCCC
>CADCBS010000070.1:11871-24083 GCA_902799715.1 uncultured bacterium
TGCGCGAGCGCGAAATCGCCCCGGAGGACGCGGTCGTGGCCGGCGACACCGCGGGAGACGTTGACGCCGCGCACCGCAACGGCGCGGCCGCCCTCGGCGTGACGTGGGGCTACGGAGCCGATTCGCTGGGCGAGGCTGACTTCACTGTGGACGCGCCGCCGGCGGCGGACGCGCCGTGCGCGGCGGCGGCGCGCCGCCCGCGACCGGGCGCGCGCGCCTAGAAACGGGGCAGTTTGTCCCTGCTGTCGGCGCAGCCCCCTTCGCGGTTGCGCCGCCGCCATATCCGCCCGTGTTCCTCGCGGAGGGCGGCCAGGCGGCCGGCGTCGTGCCTGTAGCAGGCGGCCTCCACCAGATCGGCCATGTAGACGATCTCCTCGGCCCAGACGTTCTCGGAAGCGTAGCGTTCGGCCTTTTTGCGGCAGCCGTCCGCCACCGCGGCGATTTCCGCGAGAATCGGAGCCGTGAGGTTGGGGTGGCGCGAATACGTCCTGTCTCCGGCGAGGATCCTGAAAAGCTCCGACGCGTTCGCGCGCAAGGCGTTGCCGCGCAGGTACAGCACCCCCAGGCGCAGGAGCGTGCCGCCCAGCGGAACGCCCATCACGCCGTCGAGGGCGTCTTCCAGGTTCATGCCGGCGGCGGACGCGCCGGCGAGCGCGAAGTTGCCGCCCAGGACGATTCCGGGGAGCGACGCGGCGAGCGGCTGCCAGTGGCCGCCGTCGCCCCAGTCGGTGACGAGATACCCGCTCGCGCCGCACTCGCGGCCGGCGCGCTCGGCGGCGGCGAGGTTCTCGCGCATGTTCTCCACGCGCCCGCACAGCGAGTTCCACGACGACGTTCCGGGACACACGTAGAATTCCAGGCCGGCGTCGCGGAATCTGCGCGCCTCCTGCGCGAACGGGTGGCCGCCTTCGTAGCCCCAGTCGAGCGCTATCGCGTCGCGCGGGATTTCCGCCACGAGCTCCGGGTGGCGAAGTATGACGTCGCCCCAGAACATCGGGCGGAAGCCGCGGTCGCGGGCGAGGGCCATCACCTTCTTGACGAAATCCAGGTACACGCGCCCTTCGCCCAGCGCCGCCACGGCGGCGGCCGAACGCCCGCCCTTGCCGAGCAGGTCGAACGTTTCGTCGCACCCTATGTTCAGCAGGCGCGAGGTGAAATTCGGCAGGAGGCTGTCGTAGAGGCCTTCCACGAAAGCGAGCGACTCCGGCAGAGACGGTGCGAGCGTGGTGGGGAACTTCTTCGTTCCGCCCCATGGCAGCGGCGCGCCGCCGCGCGGGAGCTCCGCCAGATGGCTGTACTGCGGAAGGCGCAGCCACCGCTCCATGTGTCCGAACGAATTCTGGTTCGGCACGAGTTCGATGCCGCGCGCGCGGCAGCAGGCGTCCAGCTCGCGGATTTCGGCCGGCGTGAGCGGCGAAGCGTCCTTCCAGACCGCCTCGTGCCCGGGGTAGGCGAACGTGTGTTCGGTGTACAGCTGGAGCTGGTTGTAGTGGTGGCGGGCCAGCAGGTCCGCCAGAAGACGGAGGGTGGACATCGTGGGAACCTTGTCCCGCGAAATATCCAGCATGAATCCGCGATGTTTGAACATTGAAGCGAAGCGCCGCCGCGGCGTCTGGAACGGACGTGGCGGCGGCGCGGTTTTTCCGTCTGTGGCGGAGCGGACCTCAGCCGCCGCAGAGCTTGTAGAGGACGCCGGCGACCACGGCGGAGCCGATCACGCCGGAGACGTTGGGCCCCATCGCCTGCATCAGGATGAAGTTGCCCTTGTCGTATTCGAGGCCGACCTTGTTGGACACGCGGGCGGCCATCGGCACGGCGGACACGCCGGCGGAGCCGATGAGCGGATTCACCTTGGACTTGCCGAACAGGTTCATCAGCTTGGCCATGAGCACGCCGGCTGCGGTGCCCACGCAGAACGCGCAGAGGCCGAGCGCGAGAATCGCGAGCGTGGTGCCGGACAGGAACTTTTCGCAGGCGAGCTTGGAGCCGACCGAGAGGCCGAGCATGATCGTGACGATGTTGCAGAGCGCGTTGGACATCGTGTCGGCGATGCGGGCCACGGACGGACCGACCTCCTTGGCGAGGTTGCCGACCATCAGCGCGCCGATCAGCGGCACGGCGGAAGGCAGCAGGAACGCGCACAGGAGGAGCACGATGAGCGGGAAGCATATCTTCTCGATCTTCGTGACGGAGCGCAGCTGCGGCATGCGGATCTTGCGTTCCTTCTCGGTGGTGAGCAGCTTCATAATCGGCGGCTGGATGATCGGCACGAGCGCCATGTAGGAGTATGCCGCCACGGCGATGGCGCCGAGCAGGTCGGGGGCCAGGCGCGACGTGAGCCAGATGGCCGTCGGGCCGTCGGCGCCGCCGATAATGCCGATGGACGCGGCGGCCTTCAGCGGATCCACGCCGGGGCCGAAGAAGTCCCCGCCGAAGAGCGCGGCGCAGCCGAGCGCGCCGAAGAGCGCGAAGAATATGCCGAACTGCGCGGCCGCGCCGAGGATGGCCATCCTGGGGTTGGCGATCAGCGGGCCGAAGTCGGTCATCGCGCCCACGCCCATGAATATCATGATCGGGAACACGCCGGTGTCGATGCCGAACTTGAAGAAGTAGTGCAGGAAGCCGCCCGGCTCGACTATGCCGCCTGCCATCACCGGCAGCCCGGCGACGATCTGTATCGCGCCGCCGTGCATCATGGCCGGAGTGGTCACGCCGGAGAGCGGGCAGTTCGCGAGAAGCCCGCCGAAGCCTATCGGCAGGAGCAGCAGCGGCTCGAAGCCCTTGACTATAGCGAGGTACAGCAGGAGCAGGCAGACGGGAATCATTATCGCCTGGCCCACGCCGTAGGGCATGCCGAAGAGGGTTTCGACCTTGTGGCCCGGAACGAACGCGCCGGACTCGTCGAAGTACCCGCCGTGCCATTCCCATCCGGCCGGGACCTTGTCCTTGTCTATCTTGGCGCCGGTCTTCGCGCAGACGAGAGTGTAGACCGTCTTGCCGTCGCCGTCGAGCTCCTGCCTGTAGTACGCGAGCGCCGCCTTGGGGGCGTTCGTCGCGGCGTAGTAGCCTTCGTAGCGGCAGTTCTCGTTTTCGGTGGCGCCGGTCAGCCAGTCGGGGGCGTTCTCGCGCAGAAAGCCCATTATGCCGGTGTCGTCCACCAGGCCGCCGGCCTTTTCGGCCGTCTGCTTCCAGGCCGGCGCGGAGTCGCCGCCCTTGGCGGCGGCGGCTTCGCCGGCGCCCGCCGCCGCGAATCCGGCGGCGGCGAGCATTGCCATAAGGAGTTTTTTCATGTCTGTTTCCTCTGCGGTGCGCCGGGCGGTCAGGCGATCGTGGCCAGGACGTCGCCGGTCGCGACCTTGTCGGTGGCGGCCACGGACAGCGTGACGGTGCCGCTTGCGGTGGCGCAGACGGGCGTCTCCATCTTCATCACGTCCATTACGAGTATTTCGTCGCCTTCGTTCACGGCGGCGCCGCTCTGCACGCTGAGGCGCAGGATGGTGCCGGGGACCTGGGCCGTCACCTTGGTGCCGCCTGCGGGCGCGGCTGCCGCGGGCGCGGATGCCTTTATGCCGTCCTCGGCCTTGAAATCGACCGGGCGGCCGTTGACCACGGCCTTGCCGTCGCCCTTGATCTCCACGCCGTAGGACTTGCCGTTGATCGTGACGGTGACCGCGCCGCCCTTGCCAGCGGCCTTGGCCTTGCCGCCCTCGGGCTCGGCGAAGCGGCAGCCCATCGGCGCCTTGGAGGGATCCTTGAGGAAGAGTATGCCCTTCTCCTTGCAGGAGGCGGCGATGAAGATGTTCTCGTCCGTGACGGGCAGGCCGGCGTCCTCGAGCATCTTGCGCGCGACCTTTCCGCCCTTGCGGGGGTCGGCGTCGTTCATCTCGAGCACGGTCTTGGTCGTGCGCGTGGAATACGGCTTGTTGAGTTCGGACGAAGCCATGAAGGCCGCGGCCTTCTCGACGATCGCGGGATCCGGCGGAACGGGCGTCTTGCCGAAGTAGCCCAGCACCATCTTGGCGTAGCCGGGGGCGAATGTGGAGAACGACTCCTTGCCCTGCGCGCGGGACATGACGTTGGCGATCGCCTGCTGCGCGTAGAACTGCGAGACGGGCGTGACGGACGTGCCGAAGCCGCCCAGGCGCACGCAGTCGTACATTTCGGCGATCATGTCGTCGTACTTGTCCATCATGTTGTTGTCGCGCAGCATCTGCGTATTGGCCGTCAGCGCGCCGCCGGGCATCGGGCTCCACACGATCTGCGGATTCACGTTCATCGCCTCCGGGGGGAGGAAGTACTTCTTCATCGCGTTCTTGAAGGCGTCCTCCGCCTTCTTTATCTTCTTGATGTCGAAGTCGAAGCAGAAGTCGGGATCGCCGTCGAGGCAGTGCCACATCGTGATGATGTCGGGCTGGCAGGTGCCGCCGCTCATCGGCGCCATCGAAAGGTCGATGCCGTCGGCGCCGCCCTTAAGCGCCGCCAGATAGCACGACACGCCGTTTCCGGCCGTCTCGTGCGAATGGAACTGGATGTGTATCTTGTCGCCCAGCAGCTTGCGCGCCAGCTTCATCGTGTTGAACACCGTGGCCGGGGTCGACGTTCCGGAGGCGTCCTTGAACGCCACGCGGTCGAACGGGATGCCGGCGTCCATGATCATTTTCAGGCGGTCGCGGTAGAACTCGGGCGTGTGCGTGCCCTTGTTGTCGATGCCCGGGGGCAGGCCCATCATCGTGACCACTACTTCGTGGTTCAGCCCGGCGTCGTGGATGCACTGTCCGGACCACTTGAGGTTGTTCACGTCGTTGAGCGCGTCGAAGTTGCGGATCGAGCTCATGCCGTGCTTCTTGAACATCTGGGCGTGCAGCTTGATCATGTCGCTGGACTGGCTTTCAAGGCCGACCACGTTCACGCCGCGCGAAAGCGTCTGCAGGTCCGCCTCGGGGCAGGTCTTGCGGAACAGGTCCATCACGTCGAACGCGTCTTCCTGGCAGTAGAAGTAGCAGCTCTGGAAGCGGGCGCCGCCGCCGGCCTCGAACCAGCGGATGCCGGCGTCGTAGGCCTCGGCCACGGCGGGCATGAAATCCTTGGAAAGGACGCGCGCCCCGACCACGGACTGGAAGCCGTCGCGGAACGCGGTGCACATGAACTTGACAGTTTTCTTTGACATTTGGTTTGCTCCGTTGTTGGAAGATGGATGCGCCGCGCGCGTTTCAGCGGTTCAGCGCCACTGCGATCGCCAGCGCCACGTCTGCGTCGCCGGCCGCAGGGGCCGCGGCGGGCTTCTTCGGCGCTTCGGCCCCCAGGATGCCGTCGAACCTGGCGAAGAATTTCATCGCCGTCCCCGTGACCGCCACGAGAAGCAGCAGGAACAGGTACACTATGCCCATTCCCGCGACCATAAGCACCAGGCCCTGGCCCAGCACCGCAGTAGAAGAAGCTGCCATTTCGCTTTACCTTGTTTGGGTGGATTTTTGAAAGAGTATACCAAAACCGCGCCGGGCAATCCACTACGAAAAACCGCGTATGGAAATCCGGCTCCGATTATGGCATAATGTGGCGGTTGCGCGCCACGCGGCGCGCGGAGACCGACACTCATGAAGATAAAAGACATTCTGGCGCAGGGCAGGCCGACCGTCTCGTTCGAGGTGTTCCCGCCCCGCAAGGACGCGCCGTTCGGGCCTGTCGAGGAAGCCGTCAAACGCCTCTGCGCCCAGCGGCCGGCGTTCATGTCCGTGACTTACGGCGCGGCCGGCGGCGCGAGGGCGAACACCGCCGGCATCGCGTCGTTCGTGCAGAAATGCGGCATACCCGCCCTTGCTCACCTTACGTGCGCGACCGCCACCCGCGCGGGAATCGCCGGCGAGACCGCGCGGCTGCGCGCCGCCGGCGTGGAGAACATCCTGTGCCTGCGCGGCGATCCGCCCGCCGGCGGCGAAGCCGTCTGCGGAGACTTCATTCACGCATCCGATCTCGTCAGGGAGCTGGCGGGGAAGGGCTTCTGCCTCGGCGGCGCGTGCTACCCGGAATGCCACCCGGACTGTCCGCATCTCGAAGAGGACATCGCGCACCTGCGCGAGAAGGCCGACGCCGGCCTGGACTTCGCCACTACGCAGATGTTCTTCGACAACAACATCTTCTACCGCTACATTTCGCGCCTGCGCGACGGCGGCGTGGCGATTCCGGTGATCGCCGGCATCATGCCGGTCACGAACGGCAGGCAGATCGAGCGCATCTGCCGCATCTCCGGCACGCACCTTCCCGGACGGTTCAAGACGATTGTCGACCGCTACGGCGACAAGCCCGGCGCCATGCTGGACGCCGGCGTGGCCTACGCCACCGAGCAGATCGTCGACCTTTTCGCGAACGGCACGAACGCCGTCCACGTCTACACGATGAACCGCCCCGAAGTGGCGGAGCGCATAATGGCCAACCTGCGCGGAATCCTCGCCGGCGGCTGACCCGCGCCTTCTCCGCCATGGACGTCTCCCTGCGCGACATATCGCTGTACCTAAAGATGCGCGGCGCAGCGCCTGAAGGCGCGCTCGCCGGGCGCATCGAAGCCATGCGCGCGAAGGCGCTGCGCGCGGCGCGGCCCGCCAGCGTGTGGCGCAGGTTCCGGATTGAAGGCGGATTCGCCGGTGCCGGAGCCGCGCGCGTGGCCGTGTCAGGATCGCTCGCGCGCCACATGGCCGGATGCCGCTCCGCCTTCCTCGTGTGCGGAACGCTCGGCGCGGGGTACGACGCTTTCCACCGCGCCGCGGCCGCAATCTCCGCGGCGGACGCGCTTATCGTGCAGGCCATCGGCGCGGCGCTCATGGAAAACGCGATGGACGCCGCCGAAGACGGAATACGCCATGCGCTCGCCCCCGGCGAGCGCATGGTGCGGCGCTATTCGCCGGGATTCGGCGACTTCCCCCTCTCGGCGGGGCGCGACATCCTGGCGCTTCTCGACGCGCCCTTGAAAATAGGCGTTTCCATGACGGAATCGATGCTGATGGTTCCGTCGAAGTCCGTCAGCGCCGTGATCGGCATACTGCCGCCGGACGCCGCCCGCGCCGCAGATTAGCGTATCGCCGAGTGGTATTCCTGGAGCGACTTCACTTCGCCCGAGCCGGACTGCGCCGCGGCTATGCCCTCCGCCGCCGCCGACGCCGCGGCGATGGTCGTAAGGCACGGCACGTGGTACTTGATCGCGGCCTTGCGGATCGAGCAGTCGTCGGCGCGGGAATCGCGCCTGCCGGACGGCGTGTTCACGATCAGCGAGATTTCGCGGTTCGTGATCAGGTCGATCACGTTCGGGCGGCCTTCGTTGATCTTCGCCACGGTCTCGGCCGGCACGCCGTGCTCGTTGAGCCACTTCGCGGTGCCTTCCGTCGCGACGGCCGTGAAGCCGAGCTCTATGAACTTCTTCATGGCGTCGGCCGCGTCGTCGGGCTTCTCCGAAAGCGAAACCAGTATCTTGCCGGGCGTCACGGGAAGCGGCGAGTTGGCCGCCTCCTGGCTCTTGAAGTAGGCCAGCCCGAACGAGTCCGCCAGGCCCAGGACTTCGCCGGTCGAGCGCATCTCCGGCCCGAGCACGGGGTCCACCTCCGGGAACTTGTCGAACGGCAGGCACGCCTCCTTCACGCCGTAGTACGGAATCTCGCGGCGCTTGAGCCCGAGCGAGGGGATCGTGGCGCCCATCATCAGCGCGGTGGCCGTGCGGGCCATCGACAGGCCGGACACCTTCGACACGAGCGGGACGGTGCGCGAAGCGCGCGGATTGGCCTCGATCACGTACACCTTGCCGTCTTCGATCGCGAACTGCATGTTCATCAGGCCTACGACCTTCAGTTCGCGCGCGATGCGGCGGGTGTAGTCCAGCACGACCTCGCGGTTCGCGTCGGATATCGAGACGGGCGGCAGCACGCACGCCGAGTCGCCCGAATGCACGCCGGCCAGCTCCACATGCTCCATTATCGCCGGGATGAACACGTCGTCGCCGTCGGACAGGGCGTCGGCCTCGCATTCGAGCGCATGGTGCAGGAAACGGTCGAGGTAGAGCGGCCTGTCGGGGGTCACGCCCACGGCCTTGTCCACGTATTCGCGCAGCATGATCTCGTCGTATATGACTTCCATTCCGCGCCCGCCCAGCACGAAGCTGGGGCGTATCACAAGCGGATAGCCTATTTCGGCGGCGACCTTGAGCGCCCCGTCGAGATTCGAGGCCGTGCGCGACTCGGGCATCGGTATGCCCAGGCGGTCCATTATGGAATGGAACAGGTCGCGGTCCTCGGCGGCGTCGATCGAATCGACGCTCGTCCCGAGCACGTTGCATCCGGCGTCCGCCAGGCCGCGCGCGATGTTCAGCGGCGTCTGGCCGCCGAACTGCACTATCACGCCCATGGGCTTCTCGGCCGCGTATATCTGGAGCACGTCCTCCAGCGTGACGGGCTCGAAATAGAGCTTGTCGGAAGTGTCGTAGTCTGTCGAGACGGTCTCGGGGTTGCAGTTCACCATGATCGTCTCGTACCCGGCGTCGCGCAGCGCCATCGCGGCGTGCACGCAGCAGTAGTCGAACTCGATGCCCTGGCCGATCCTGTTCGGGCCGCCGCCCAGGATCATCACTTTCTTCCTGTTGTCGCTCACGGGCACTTCGCTCGCGGAGCCGTTGTAGGATGAATAGTAGTAGGCCGCGTCCTCGACGCCCGACACCGGCACCTTGTGCCACGTCTCGACGACGCCTATCGCGGTGCGGGCGCGGCGCACGGCGTCTTCCTTCACCCCCAGAAGCTGCGAAAGATACTTGTCGGAGAAGCCGTCCTTCTTCGCCCTCGCGAGCAGTTCGTCCGGCGGCAGGCGGCCGCGGAACTTCAGTATCTCCTCCTCCTCCTGCACGAGTTCGCGCATCTGCTCCACGAACCAGCGCTTCACGCCGGTGATCTGGAACAGCTGTTCGGCGGTGGCGCCTTTGCGCAGCGCTTCGTACATCTGGAAATGGCGCTCGGACGAGGGCGTGGCGAGCAGTTTCAGCAGCGCGTCCAGCGGAAGGTCGTGGAAGTCCTTGGCGAAGCCCAGCCCGGCGCGGCCTTTCTCAAGCGCGCGTATCGCCTTCTGCAGCGTCTCTTTGTACGTCTTGCCGATCGACATCACTTCGCCCACGGCGCGCATCTGCGTGCCGAGATGGTCTTCCACGGCGCGGAACTTCTCGAAGGCCCACCGCGCGAACTTCAGCACGATGTAGTCGCCCGACGGCGTGTACTTGTCGAGCGTCCCGTCCCGCCAGTACGGAATCTCGTCAAGCGTGCTGCCCGCCGCGAGCTTCGCGCTCACGAGCGCTATCGGGAAGCCCGTCGCCTTGGACGCCAGCGCCGACGAGCGCGACGTGCGCGGATTGATTTCGATTATGACGATGCGCCCCGTCTTGGGGTCGTGCGCGAACTGGACGTTCGTTCCGCCTATCACGCCGATCGCCTCGACGATCTTGAACGCGTACTCTTTCAGCCGCTCCTGCACCGCAGGCGGGACCGTGAGCATCGGCGCCGCGCAGAACGAGTCGCCCGTGTGCACGCCCATGGCGTCGATGTTCTCTATGAAGCACACCGTCACCATGTTGTTCTTGGCGTCGCGCACGACTTCGACTTCCAGCTCCTCCCAGTTCAGCACCGACTCTTCGATCAGGCACTGGTGGGTGAGGGACAGTTCCAGCCCGCGCGCGGCGATCGTGCGCAGCTCTTCCACGTTGTACACAAGCCCGCCGCCCGCGCCGCCCATCGTGTAGGCCGGACGCACCACCACCGGATACCCAAGCCTGGCGGCTATGGCTTCGGCCTCCGCCACGCTTCCGGATATTTCCGAGCGCGGCGTCTCGATGCCGAGCTTCTGCATCGTCTCTTTGAATATCTCGCGGTCTTCGCCGCGCTCGATGGCGTCCAGGTTCACGCCGATCACCTTCACGCCGTACTTGTCGAGTATGCCCTTCTTGGCGAGCTCCATCGACAGGTTCAGGCCGGTCTGCCCGCCGAGGTTGGGCAGGATCGCGTCCGGACGCTCCTTGTCTATGATCTGCTCGAGGCGCTTTTCGTTGAGCGGCTCGATGTACGTCGCGTCGGCCATCACCGGGTCCGTCATGATCGTGGCTGGGTTGGAGTTCACCAGGACGATCTTGTATCCTGCGGCGCGGAGCGCCTTGCAGGCCTGCGTGCCGGAATAGTCGAATTCGCACGCCTGACCTATGACTATCGGGCCGGAGCCGATGATCATGACCTTTTCGATTCCCGGAATCTTCTTCATGCTGTCCTTCTTCGGTTTTCCAATGGCGTTTGAAATGCTTGCGCGCGTCGCTGGCCGGCGCCGCGCGCTGATTCGGGTCTTGTGCCAAACCGGGGTGTAAGTGTACCATTTCCCCGCCCCCTTGGCGAGAACGTATTTTCCACGGCCCGAAAGCGCCGGGAATCGCGCGGATATTCCACGGTTTCCGGGCGTCTGTGGTATACTGGAACCGCTTCGAACGAACAAGGAAAAGGACATTCCATGAAATCCGCATTTGCCGCGCTGATCGCCTCGACGTGTTTTGCGATGGCGGGAACCGCCGGGTACGATGTGATTGTGGCGGGCGGCGGCCCCGCCGGAATCGGCGCAGGATACATGGCCGCGAAACGCGGCGCCAGGACTCTCGTCCTTGAAAAGAGCGGACGGCTCGGCGGCATGGCGGTGTCGGCGCTCGTGAGCCCGTTCTCCGTCTGCACCGACAGCCCTGCCGTCAGACATGTCGCCGGCAGGATCGGCTTGGCGAATTCCGTCGATTTCCACATGGCGGACGTGCGGGCGTTCGACCTTCTCAGGGAGGCCGGCGCGGACGTGATGCTCCATGCCGACGTGATCGGGCCTGTCATGGACGGCGACCGCGTGACCGGAGTGAAGGTGAACTGCGCCGAGGGCGTCCGCGAATTCCACGCGAAGGTCGTCATCGACGCCACGGGAAACGGCATTGTCGCCGCCGCCGCGGGCGTCCCGTACGAAGAAGGGCGCGCCGGCGACGGTCTTGTCCAGCCGATGAGCATCATGTTCACCGTATGCGGCTTCGACCCCGGAAAACGGTTCCTGTGCTTTTCCGAGGAGGACGCCCGCTCGAAGCGGTGCATCGTCGCGGGGAAGACGTGGGAGCGCATCGTGTGCGACGAGATCGCCGCCGGCCGCCTCCCACCGGAAGTCGGCGTGATACGGCTGTACCCCGGAACGACGAAAGACCTTGTCGTAGTGAACGCTACGCAGGTGAACGGGCTTTTCGGCTCGCGCTCCGCAGATCTTACAAAAGCCGAAATCGCCGCGCGCAAACAGGCGTCGCGGATTGTCGACGTGATGCGCCGCCATCTGCCCGGACACGAGAACGCCCGCATAGCCGACATGCCCGCCGTCGTAGGCGTGCGCGAAACGCGCCGCTTCGAGGGCGTCGACAGGCTGACCACGGAGGATGTCCTTTCGGGCCGCCGCCGCGACGACGCCGTGGCCCGCAGATGCTCGTTCGTAATGGACATACACAATCCTTCGGGCGCCGGACAGGCGCACGGGCGCGACAAGTCCGTCACCGGCGGCGCCAGGAAGGTGAAACCTTACGACATCCCGTACGGCGCGCTCGTGCCGAGGAAAATCGACGGGCTCCTTTTCTGCGGACGATGCATCTCCGCGTCGCACGAAGCCCTTGCCAGCTGTCGCGTCATGGGCAACGCGATGGCGACCGGCATAGGCGCCGGCGCCGCCGCCGCGGAAGCCGTGAAGAAGGGCATCGACGTCCGCTCCGTCGACGCAAGGAGCCTGCACCTCTTCGACAAATGACGGCATAGCCACGGCATCCGCCTGCCCTACGCCCCGCGCGCATCTCTGTTTCGCCGTGTCATGTCCACGCCCCGCGCACATCACCATTTCAGCGTGACATGGAATGCACCCATCCACGGCCCCCGCGCATCTCTGTTTCGCCGTGACATATCCCCGACCCGCGCGCACATCTGCGTTTCCGTCATGCCATGGAATACGACAGTTCCGTCCACGCCCCGCGCGCATCTCTGTTTCGCCGTGTCATGTCCATGCCCCGCGCGCACATCTGCGTTTCCGTCATGTCATGGAATACGACCGTTCCGTCCACGGCCCCCGCGCATCTCTGTTTCGCCGTGACATATCCCCGCCCCACGCGCACACCTGCGTTTCCGTCATGTCATGGAATACGACCGTTCCAT
>CADCBS010000070.1:24145-26206 GCA_902799715.1 uncultured bacterium
TGTCCACGCCCCACGCGCACACCTGCGTTTCCGCCATGTCATGGAATACGACCGTTCCATCCACGCCCCCCACGCACACCTGCGTTTCCTTCATGCCATGGAATACGGCCGTTCCATCCTCGGCCCCCGCGCATCTCTGTTTCGCCGTGACATATCCCCGACCCGCGCGCACACCTGCGTTTCCGTCGTGTCATGGAATACGACAGTTCCGTCCACGGCCCCCGCGCATCACTGTTTCACCGGGACATGTCCACGCCCCGCGCGCACATCTGCGTTTCCGTCATGTCATGGAATACGACAGTTCCGTCCACGCCCCCCGCGCATCTCTGTTTCGCCGTGACATGTCCACGCCCCGCGCGCACACCTGCGTTTCCGTCATGCCATGGAATACGACAGTTCCGTCCACGGCCCGCGCACACCTCTGTTTCGCCGGGACAAGCCCCCGACCCGCGCGCACATCTGCGCTTCCGTCATGTCATGGAATACGACTGTTCCATCCATGGCCCCCGCGCACTACCGCGAAACACTCGCGCATCTTCTTGAGCCTGCCAGCTATGGGCATTGATTTCCCCAGCCACATCCACACAACGCCTTCCTACCCGTCGCACCTCTATCACGCCACATACTGCTCCATCCCCTCGCCCCAAATTGCCCCCCTCCTCTTAAACCATATTCTCCCTCCCTCATAAAGAATACATCGCTATACTTGCGCAAATCCGCCTAGACGAATTTCATACGCACCGTAATCTCATTTTAAGCAATCTCATTGACAGCCGACATTCGACAACCGACTGCCGGTTTGCCTGTTGCCGGTTGTCGAATGCCGCCTGTCGGATGTCGAATGTCGGATGTCGCTTGTTGGCTGTCGAATGTCGCCTGTCGGTCGTCGGCCGCCGGCTGTCGGCTGTCGCCCGCCACCCACCACCCGCCAGCTGCCGCCTGTCGCCTGCCTTGCGCCTGTCATGCATCAAAACATCCGCAATCTGATTTCATACGCACCGTAATCTTATTTCGTGGTGAAGAAATCATTTTCCATTGTTAAACCGTATCTCTTCGATTTAGTCCATAAGAAGCGCCCGAATCCTGCTAAAATCAAAGCCGGGGTGAAAAATGAATACGGTCTAATAGCCCACATGCGGCTTCTTGGTTTTTTGCTATTTCAAGGGATTTTCCTGCAATTTATGGGGTAATTGCTAAAAGATACGGGTTAAACAACGGTTCAAATCTAAAGTTAGAGGTCGCACCTCTTATAAAGCCGGATGTCGAATGTCTGAAGTCAAAACTTTCCATTGGATTTCATCCGCACTGTAATCTTATTTTGGCATAGCACTCGTAATCTCGGCACCATTCCCGTAGTTGCCTCTGCGCTACATGTCGCTCCACCGCCCGCCCCTATATTGTCACCTCATCATAAACCATATTGCCCCCTCATATCATAAACCATATTGCCCCCTCATAAAATAGACGTCGCCACACTTGCTCATATCAGCCAAGTAAATTTCATACGCACCGTAATCTCATTTTATGCTTGTGCCCGTTCATTCGGTTTGGTAATATTGCCGCGTGCACGGAAAATCAGACAAATCAAGCAGCAAAAAGCCGTCTCACGAGATTGCCCGCTTTGCAAAAAAGCGGCTGTCGCTATATTTGCCCCGGAAAGGAAACCGTTCGCGCTCAGTTGGTCCGGCTTGGCAAAGCTGTAAAGCAGAGCACTATCGCCCTAACACCGCACTCGACATAGGCATTGCCCTGACAGGCGAGAAACATCCCGGTCTGCGGCGAGTCCAAGAATTGGAGCAAACTGCCGGCACGGCTAATAGCGGTTCGCGCACAATGGCCGCAGGGCAGAAATGTTCCGGCGCGGCAAATCGCAATTTGCGGACAAAGGCCAGACCTCTATCTGAAGACCAGCCTGCCGTGTTTCCAAACAAGCGCAGCAGGACGCCCGAGGACGAGTTTTCTGCATGGCTTGCGAAATACGGGCCGGTGGAGCGGAAGATAATAGAAGACCGCGCGCGACGGCTTGCCAACCGCGAAAACAGGCGCAGGGCGAAGGCGCGC
>CADCBS010000071.1 GCA_902799715.1 uncultured bacterium
CCGGGCGACGTCTACGGGTTCCGCGACGTCGTGTTCAACACGGATGACGAAAGCGGCGTCGGCCGCACGATTACGCTGGATGCCGTGATGCTTTTCAATTATACGCCTACATGCACGATCTCCGGCAGCGGCACGTTCCTCGTCAACAGCACGCAGCAGAACACCGCCCAGCCGCCAGTCGCGGTGAAGGATTCGGCGACGTTGAAGTTCGGCAGCGTCGCTGCCGCGCTCTCCACGGCGGCCCACACGTTCCACGCCGGGACTACGCTCGCCGTGCCCCAGGTCGCGACGGACGCGACGCCCGTCTCGCTCGGCTCGTCGTTCGCCGTCGCGGGCGAAGGCAAGGTCAAGGTTGCGATCGGCGACGGCTCCGCGCTTGCCGACGGCGACTATCCCGTCGCCGTCGTCACCGGGGCGATCGATTCCAAGGCGTACGCCTCGCTCGAACTCGCGAACGAAACCCGCGGCCCCGTGGAATTCTACTCGATAGACGGAAAGACGCTGCGCGTGGCCGTGGGCGAAAACGCCTATAGCGGCCCGTGCGTGTGGACCGGCGCCGCAGGCGACGGCAAGTTCTCCACGCGCGGGAACTGGATCGCCGGAAAGGTGCCGGCGAACGGCGCGAGCATCGTCTTCGACTCGCCGGTTTCCGACTTCGCCTGCAACGATATCGGCGACCTTGAAATCAAGTCCATCACGTTCGCGGCCGGTTCCGCGTCCATGGGCGTAGATTCCGCCGACGGCTTCAAGTTCACCGGACTCCTGGCGGTGACGAACGCCTCGACCGCGTTCCAGGTCGTCTATCCCCAGACAGTGTTCGCCGGCGAATACCGCGCGGTGCTGAGCGGCCAGGTCCGCTTCCCGGGCGGCGTCACGGCCACGTGTCCCGCGAACGGGATCAGGACGTCCTCCTCGGACGACATCGCCCGCACCATGTACGGAAAGTTCACGTTCACGGAAGACTGGGTCGTTACGGACATCGGCAACTACGACAAGCCGTGGATCCTCGCCGGCGCCGGTACGGAAGTGCGCGGCAAGGCCCTGACCGGAACGCAGACGAGCCGCCAGCGCATCCTATCCGTAAACGAAGGCGCGAGCGCGTACTTCACGGTGATGACGAACGGGTGGAGCATCGGCGACATCGACGTGAACGGATATGTCGAAGTCGAAGGCGAAGTCGTAGTGAAGACGTATTCGGGCGACAGCGGCTGGAGCAACTTCGGCAGAAGCGGAAACAAGGGAACCGTCAAGGCCGAAAGGTTCGTGAAAATCGCCAACAGCTATGTGAAATCGAACATCCCGGTCATTGTCGTGGGCAAGGGCGGCCTCGGCTGCATCGTCCAGGACTGGAGATGGCAGTTCGATGTCAACACCACGGTGAAGGCGGGCGACGATTTCGAGTTCCTCGGCGTTCTCAACGAGTCCGACTGGGGCATCAGGATGAGCAAGAACATCACGCTCACGATCGACGTTCCCGAAGGGAAGACCGTGAGACTCGGCTGCGGCGTGACAAGCGACACCGGCGGCGCGATCAAGAAGACCGGCGCGGGCACGCTCGTCATGACCGACACCGCGGGCGGCACGGGCGGCTACAAAAAGACCTACGCTGGCGGCACGGCCGTGGCGGAAGGCGTGGTGCGCTTCGAGGCCGGGAGCTTCGGCACCGGCGCGGTGACGGTGAAGGACGGCGCGACGCTGTCGCTTCCCGTGCCCGGCGAAGCGGCGGTGCCCGGCGCCGTGACGGCGGAAGGCGGCGCGACGCTCGAATTCCTGCTCAAGACTTCCGGCAACGCCGTGCTCAAGACTTCCGGCCTGACGGTGTCCGGCGGGACGGAAGGAAAGACGGTGGCGGTGAAGTTCGCCGAAGGGTCTTCCCTTACGCCCGGCAGGGCGTACACGCTCACCTCGGGCGCGAACCTCGATCCCGCGGCGGATGCGAACGCGCTGTTCTCGTGCCCGGACGGCGGCGACGGCCGCCTGTCGATAGACGCAAACGGCGAACTCGTGTACACCGCCCCCGAATACTTCTTCATCAGGATTGCCACCGGCACCGTCAAGGTGCCGGCGGCGTGGGTCGCGGCCAACGGCCCGGAGGGGTGTTCCGACATCGCCGAAATCTGCGCGAACGGCATGCCCGTGTGGCAGAACTACTGCCTCGGGCTGGACCCGGCGGACCCGGCGAGTCTCGTCCTTTGCGAGGCCGCCGTGTCGCAGCCCGGCGACGGCAGCGGCAGGTTCGCGATTGTCGCGAAGAACATGAACGTGCCGGAGGAGGATTTCGGCGCGACTGTCACGGCGTATCTCGACAAGTCCTTGGACGGTGTGAACTGGTCGCCGGACGGCGAGCCGGAAACCGTGTCCGGAACGCCCCGCACGGTGACGTTCCTGCGTTCCCTGGATGCTCTGGAGACCCGCTGTTTTTTCCGCATAAGGGTCGTGGTGCAGTAGCCGCCGCGACCCTTGCGTAGGCCGTGCGTCCGCGCCTGCCCGGCGCCGGACGCGCAGGCCCCTCCCCCCGCCGCGGCCCGGTATGCTATACTTTCCCCCGTGAAAAGGAAGATACAGCTGCTGGTTCTCGCCGCGGTCCTCGCCGCCGGCTGGCTTGCGCCTGCGGAAGACAGGCGCCCGAACGTCATATTCATTCTCGCCGACGACCTCGGCTACGGCGACGTGGGCTTCTGCCCGCTGCCGGCCACAAACGTTCTTGCGCGGCTCCGGACGCGCAATCTCGACCGCCTTGCCGCAGGGGGCGTGGTGCTCACCGGCCATTACGCCGCCGCGCCGGTGTCCGCGCCCAGCAGGGCGTCGCTGATGACCGGCCGCGTGCAGGGCGAATGCTCGCTGCGCGACAACTGCTTCGACCGGCCGTTTTCCGAGACCTGCACGCTGGCGTCCGTGATGAAAGGCGCCGGATACGCCACGTGGGCCGTCGGCAAATGGGGAATCGCTGGCGGCGGAGAGTCGCGCCTGCCGGTGTCGTCGCACCCGCTCGACCGCGGCTTCGACTATTTCTACGGTTTTCTCGACCATCTGGCCGGACACACGTACTACCATTACAAGGGCAGGTTGAACAACGCCTGGATGGGAGTTTCCGAAAACAGGGCCGACGCCACGGACGGAGCGGCCGGCATATATTCCACCGATCTTTACATTGCAAAGGCGAAAAGCCTGATCCGGCGCCATGCGGCGGAACGCCCCGGCACGCCGTTCTTCCTGTACCTTGCCGTGAACACTGTGCACGGCTCGGGGCGCAACGATTCCACGCTGGCGGACTCCACGCCGCTGCACGTGCCGGGCCGGCCTTTCCCCGCAGAGGGGCTTTCGTGGCCGCTCGAGCCGGAGCCGCGCGAGCTGCGCAACACGTGGATCAATCCTGAATTCCGCGGGCTGCCGCCGGCCGCTGCGCGCTACGCCACTGCGGTAAAGCGTCTCGACGACGGAATCGGCGACCTGCTGGCGCTTCTCGACCGGCTCGGCATCGCACAGGACACGATGGTGGTGTTCACTTCGGACAACGGCCCGGCCGACGAATACGGCGCCGACCCGCGCACGTTCGGTTCGGCGGGCGCGCTCGACGGGATGAAGCGCGACGTTTTCGAAGGCGGAATGCGCGTTCCGGCTGCCGTGCGCTGGCCGGCGCGCATCGCGCCCGGATCGCGCGACGACGCGCCGTCGCAGTCGCACGACTGGATGGCCACGCTCGCGGAGGCCGCCGGGACGTCCGCCCCGGCGCAGTGCGATGGCGTGTCGCTGCTGCCGCGCTGGGGCGCGTCGAAGGCTCCGGCCAGGCCGTCGCTCGTCTATTCGCAGTACGAATTCCCGTATGCCGGCCATACTGCCGCGTTCCGCGAGTTCGCCGCGCGCAAGGCTCCCGTGCGCGGACTTCAGCAGATGACGCGGTCCGGACGGTTCACGGCGCTCCGCACGCGCATCGGCGAAAAGGACGGCGGCAGGGTGCGTCTTTACGATGTCGTGTCCGACCCCTTCCAGCGCCGCGACCTGTCCGGCCTGCCGGAATACGCCGCGCGCGTTGAGGCGATGACGCGCATCCTCGACGAAAGGCTGCGCCGTTGACGCCGCAGACTCCGTTTTCGCTTCTCCTGAAGCCAGCCGGCGCGGCTTGCAATCTGGCGTGCGGATACTGCTTCTATCTTGACAAGGCCTCTATCTGCCCCGGCGCTCCGCGTGTCATGCCGCGGGAAGTGCTGGAGCGCGTCGTCTCGACATATCTCGCCCTGCCGTTCGACAGTTTCTCGATCGTGTTCCAGGGCGGCGAGCCTCTCCTCGCGGGGCTGGATTTCTTCCGCGCCGCGGCGGCGGCGGTCCGCCGCTTCAGGCGCCCCGGGACGGAAGTATGCCTCGCGGTCCAGACGAACGGCACGCTGCTCGACCGGCAGTCGGCGCGGTTTTTCGCGGACGAAGGATGGCTCGCGGGCGTGAGCGTGGACGGCCCGGAGCGTTTCCACGACGCATGGCGGCGCGATGCCGCCGGCGGCGGCTCGTACGGCGCCGCCATGCGCGGAATCGGGTTTTTGCGCGAGGCTGGTGCGCAATTCAACGTGCTTTGCCTCGCCACGCCGGCGAACATCGCCTTCCCGCGCGAGACTTACCGGCATCTGCGCGACGCGGCCGGAGCGGCGTGGCAACAGTATTCGTACTGGCGCGAGCGCGTCTCAGTGCGGGAATGGGACGGTTTCCTGTGCGGCGTCCTGGACGCGTGGATAGAAGACGGCGACGCGGGCAGGGTGAAAGTGGGCAACATAGAGAACGCGGTCGCGTACGTCCGGCACGGAATCGCAACGCAGTGCATCTTCGCCGACGCCTGCGACGGCTGCCTGGTAGTTGAGCGCAACGGCGACGTTTATCCGTGCGACTTCCACGTTTCGCGGTCCACGCTCCTTGGGAACATAATGACGGCGGACTGGCAGACGCTCCGCTCCTCCCCCCGCGCCCGCGCGTTCGCGGCGGCGAAGTGCCCGCGCCATCTTTCGCTCATACCGCGCATGAGGTTCTACGACCGCATCGCGGAATCATTGTAATCGATTCGCCGGAATTTTACGATCTTCCGAGCGGCGATTTCAGCAAAATTCCGCCGCGCCGCATCCATTCTTGTACTGCAGCTGCGCGGGGCCGCGGTTCTTATTGGCCTGCACCACGCCGGACGACGAACTTCGCGAATGAGATTGCGGTGCGGTCGAAATCTCCGTCCGCGTCACAGTCGTGCTATCTTGCATAATCAATCAGAAAACCGCAGAAAAATCGCATCTCGCAAAGGATGTCTCCCCTCCCCGGTTCGTCAAACAGAATGGACACTATTATAACGAACTGCGTGTCCCCTTCCTGTAGAGGACGGCATTGATTCCTAAACGCCGATGTGATACAATCTTCGCGTTTTCAATTTGGTCGTAAAACCATGAAAGAAGAAAACGAGATAGGTCGTCCAGAAGCGTTGAGCCGCCTTATTTCATCGATGGGGAATGGCTCTGTAAAGATAATCACTGGCTTGCGCCGGTGCGGGAAAAGCTACCTTTTGAACAGAATATTCCGCAATTACCTGAAAAGCCAAGGTGTCGAGGACAACCACATCATCGCAGTGGCACTTGATCTGGACGAGTTTGAGGAACTGCAGAATCCGCGCAACCTC
This sequence comes from uncultured bacterium, assembly GCA_902799715.1. Classification (GTDB taxonomy): domain Bacteria; phylum Verrucomicrobiota; class Kiritimatiellia; order RFP12; family UBA1067; genus CADCBS01. The sequence continues at coordinate 5,645 of CADCBS010000071.1, forward strand.
AGTTCGTACATCAAGTCAAGGCTTGTAGAAGATGGGGAGCCAAACTATGCATTCATAGACGAAATACAGTTGGCATACAAGGTGCGCAAGGCCGGGGTCAAGGAAGAAGATGTCGCGCCGGAAGACCGCGACTCCCTCTGGCTCACGTTCTACGACGTTCTCAACTCGCTCAACGCCATCCCAAATGTCGATGTGTACGTCACGGGCTCCAATTCCAAGATGCTGTCCTCCGATGTCGCTACAAACTTCCGCGGAAGAAAGACGGAAATCGAACTGACGCCCCTCTCGTTCGCAGAGTTCCACGCATTCAGGTTAGGCGAAAAATCGGATGACTGGCAGGAATACATGACATTCGGCGGACTCCCGCAAGTCATCCTCGCGCAGACTGAGCGCGAGAAGCGCGCCGTGCTGGACGAACTCTTCACAAAGGTTTACCTGAAGGACGTCGTGGAGCGCAACAGAATCGCAAACGCCGGTCTCCTCGGCAACGTCGTCAGATTCCTGTTTTCGTGCGTCGGCTCCCTTACGAACCCGCTGCGGCTGGAAAAGGCCATGAAGAATCAAGGCGCGGAAACGCCCTCCGCTCCAACGATCAGGAAATATCTGGAATGCCTTGTGGACGCCTATCTGTTTAGCAAGGCGGAGCGATACGACATTCGTGGCAAGAAGTATCTCGACTATCCGTCCAAATACTACGCGGAGGACGTCGGCATTCGGAATGCGGCACTGGGCTTCCGCGAACAGGAGGAAACGCATCTGATGGAGAACGTCATCTTCTGCGAACTTCTGCGGCGCGGATATAAGGTGGACGTCGGCGTAGTCGAGATAGAGCATGTCGCGGACGGCGTGCGAGAACTAAGACAGCACGAGATCGACTTCGTGGTCAACACCGGCGCCAGCAGGATATACATCCAATCGGCATACGGAATGGACGATCCTATTCAAAGGCGGCGGGAGTGCCTGCCGCTCGAGCGCACGGGCGACGCATTCCGCCGCATCGTCGTCACGAACGGCAACGCCCGGTTCTGGACGGACGAAAAAGGCATATCCCACGTCGGGCTGATACCATTTCTTCTTGACACCTCCATGCTTGAAGAAATCAAGTGAGGCATCCGCCGGTTGCGGTGCGGACGAAATATCGCCCGCCGGTTTGCCTATCTTCATTCAGCCAGAAATTCCGGGAGATAGCGATGGACTATGCCTGAATGCGAAAAATCCACCTTGTCCAGAGAAAGCACCGCCTTCGGATACTGATCCGGAACAGTCATGAGCGCAGAGAACTCCCGCTCCCGCGTCTCTTCGCTTTCCATGATGTATGCAACCTGTACATACATGCGGCTTTCGCCTTTCTCGCAGACGAAGTCAACCTCCTTCTCCTTCACGCGCCCGATCCTCACATCGTAGCCCCTGCGCAGGAACTCCTGATAGACGATGGCCTCCAGCGTCCTGTCGATATCCCGCATGGCGTTTCCCCCGACAACCGCACGGCGCATTCCGTGGTCAGAGGCATATACCTTCTCGTCAACGGACAGAATTCGCTTCCCCATCAGGTCTTCGCGTTTGACGGGCCTGATCAAAAAAGCCTCTTCGCCAAAGCGGAGATAGTTCATCACCGTGTCAAACGCGACGGCTCTGCGCTCGCTCTTCAGGTATCGCTGTATGCTCGCCGCCGAAAACACGTGTCCTGACTCGCTCATCGCATACCCGATTATCCGCTCAAGGAGATCGACATCGCGTATTTTGTGGCGGCGGACGATGTCCTTGAGAAGAATTGAGGAATACAGATCGGCAAGGTATTCTCTTGAAGGCTCCTCCCGATAGCCGAGATGCGCCAGAAACGGCATCCCGCCGAATTTTAGATATGCGTCAAAGGCGGCGGCACTGTCCTTGCCGGGCTGCACCTCCAGAAACTCGCGGAATGAAAACGGCGATACCTTTATCTCGACAAAACGTCCCGTAAGATATGTTGCGAGCTCTCCTGAAAGCAGTTTTGAGTTGGAGCCTGTTACATACAGATCGATGAAGTCTCTCGTCCGTAGGGAATTGACGCACTTCTCCCATTCCTCAACGTCGCTGATCTCGTCAAGGAACACGTACGTCTTGGAGGGCTTGTTGGCGTCCGCCGATTTTACCACATAGTCGTGTAAAACCCCTTTCTGCATGAAGTGCTTGTTCTCGTCCTCTTCAAGATTGACATACACGTATTTCCCGGCAGGGTCGATTTCACGGAGAATCATGTCCTTTATCTGCTCCATAAGAACAGATTTTCCGCTTCTGCGCAGCCCAGTCAGGACCTTTACTATGTCAAGCCCGACAAATGGCCGCACTTTTTCAAGGAAATCCCTTCGTATTACCATATTACGACTTTCCTTTCTTGCCGTTTCTCGGCGCATTGTATCAAACCTATAATCGGATTGCAACGGCAAATCGCATACATATTAGATTATAAGTTGAATAACCGAAAGCAGCTCTGAGAAACGCTCTAAGGGACAGTCCAGGAACTTTCAATGTTTTCGCCAAGCCTTGCAATTCCGAATTTCAATTTCGAGATTGCACTGTCTTTCCTGGCCTGCACCCTGCCGCCCGCCGCGAAGTTCCTAAGTGAGATTGCGGCGCGGGCGAGATTCCGTCCGCGCCGCAATCGCGCTATCTTGCATAATCAATCAGAAAATCGCGCAAAAATCGCATCTCGCAGAGGGAGCCTCCACATTACTTCTCTATTTCTTTTATCATAATTCTGCGGTTCTGTGGGGAGCATCGCATGCCGACCCCCACGAAGGAATCGGCAACAGAGGCTTGATGAGAATTATCTGCAGAAAATTCCCGCCATGAGGCTGACAGCTGAAAATGAGATTACGGCGCGGACGAAATCCCGCCCGCGCCGTAGTGGCGCAATTCTGCCAAATCTATCAAGATGTCATGACGGGTAGTTTGGCCGGTCGCCGTTATTCAGTTTGAAAGCAACCAAGATTCAAACGACTGAATCGCATCATCGCCGACATAAGAGCCGTTCATTTGAATACCATTATCCCTCGCCCAATTCCCTATGTATGCGGTCTTGGAAACATAGACATTTCCGAGAAGCGGCTTTAGCATCTTCGTCTCGCCTTTTATGGGTTCCAGAGAGCCAGACGACTCCACTTGCACTCCTCCGAGTCTTGAACGTAGGCCCGACGCCACAGTGATGGCGGCATTTACCGCCGATTGTTCTGCATCAAGCGAGCCGGAACGCCCGAATATGTATGCTACTCCCCACTCACTCCATTTGCCGTCTATCCCGGCTTGGTTGCAATACGAGACCGTAACGCTTGAAGGCGGATTTTTCACTTTGATTTTCACTTTGAAGGGTCTGTTGAGTAGTTTTACCATTATTGCGTTCACCTCGGCCTGCGACGGGAAGTCAATAAATGTGTCATCGTCAATGGCCGAAAGCAATCCAAGCCAGTCGCCCGCAGTTTTCAATTCTGCCAATCGATCCCATGCTGGGTCAATCATTTCAATGCGCACATTCCCACTAATGCTGCGCTGGGCAACTATATGATGCTGGAAGTCAAAGTCAATGGAGGAAAGTGCGGATATCGCGTATTCCCTGCGTTCGCGCTGTATTTCCTCCGGCGATTTTCCAGCCTCCGGCGGTCGCTCGACTCCTGCCGCAGAGGTTTGTCCTCCGCGTTGCACATCTTGCTTCCATATTTCAAACATGATGACGATATACGCCTGCATTCTTGTCAAATCATCTGCGAACCGTTTTTCGATAAACCGGACTACCGTCTTGCTGGCATTAAGAAATTTCTGGTAATCTTCAGATTCTTGCGCCAAATTATAGGCTTCATAGATGTCGCCACTGCTCCAATCGCTGCCCAAATTATATTTTCGCGCAGTCATAAATGCCAACGCTTCAAGAAATACATTGGCTTTCTGCCCATCTTTGCGAATCTCTAATTGGACAGCAGGGTCGGCGAGTACATCTGCGACTGCCTTCCTCTTCGCCGTAGTCGCAGCCTCGCGCTTTTTGTTTTCTATTTCGGCATGCTTTGCAGCCTCAGCGGCTGCGGTCTTGTCGAGTTCGGCTTTGTATTCATCAATCTCGATGCTGAGGTCTTCGGGCAATTCGACGAAGGCATACAGCGTTCGTATGGAACCTCCGACTGTCTTAAACTGACGTGTGCCGATGGCGGTGTAGTATCCTTGTGCGAGCGGTGCGCCGTCGGCATATTGCCGCTCGGTAAGTACAACGAACTGTTTCTGTGGCAGACTTGGATTCAACTCGCTCCGCATTGTCTCGGCAATCACCTGCTGATTGCCAAGAGATTGTGAAACGAACGTAGTGCCGTTGTAGTTGTACCACACCTGGCCGTTTTCAGGAATGGCATACGGACTTGCGAGTGAACTAAGGGTGTTGCGCACAAGATGTTCATACGCGAGTTTTGCTTTTTCCGAAACGGCAAGCGTCAGATTCCCGGACAAGAGCAGGAACGAGACGGCGATTGCCTTCATCGTTTGGTGTTTCATCAAACGCTCCTTTGTTTTTTATGCCCTCGTCATGTTCACAGTTGGAGGATCGGGCCAGCCCTCGTTCCGTGTTGCCGCTCGGCGGGCGACACGATTCGAGGATATAAGGAAACCTCTCTTCGTATCTCGCGAGAGGCCCTGAGATGTGCCATTGTGGAAATACAAAGAGAGGAAGTGCGTTTGCACTTTCTCTGCAAGGTATCGTCCACATGGAAATTTCTCAGGTTTCTCGCAACGACCGCTTTGCAGCGCAAATTGTTTATTACGCCATAGCTCCGCAGGAGCGGAGGCGGATTTATGCGGCGGGGCGTTGCCCGCCTATATGCCGGTTGGTGGCTTGACGTTGTTCCTTTTATTTTGTTTTTTCAAGATGATATTGCTTCTGTGGCTTCGCAAGCAAAAACGCTCTGGAAATCTTGTATGTCGCCACTGTGAAGATTATAAAGCCAACAAATCCCAGGGCCATTCCCAGAAAACGGGATTCGGGAAAAGTTCCATAGATGGCAATCAATGTTCCAAAAAGACCAATGAGCGAACCCGAAACGGTCGCGGAGAATGACAAGAGGAATTGACGGTCCAACATCGTCTTCTGCGCTTTGGACTCTCTTTCGGCCGATGCAGCCGCGTCCGCCTGCCGGATACGTTCCGCCTCTGCCTCCGCCTCTCGTTTCCGCTCGCGAAGAGACATAATCTGCGGCTCTATTTCAAGCAATTTTGACCTGACGTCAAGCAAATCAGAAATGGCATTGTCAAGTTTCTGCGGATCACAATCCTTGACTTGGCCGGATGTCTCGACAAACTGTCGTGCCAATGACGCACGCTTGAGAATTTCCTTCCATCCTGGAAGAACCGACTCAAATTCATCAGAGGTTACGTCATATTCCCTAAACGAAGCGGCTGTTTCAAGCAAACATAAAATCGTCGCCTCTTTCGCATCGTACAGCGCACGTTCACAATGCCTATACGCCTTAAACAAATCTTCTTTCGATTTTTCGGCATCTGCCCCGGTCTCGGCCCTCAATATGTGCTGCCCTGCATATCGAAGCTCGTTCAGCGGAATTGTCAAGTTGTCAAGGCCAATGCGCTCATACAACTTTATCGCCGCCTCGGCTTTTGAATAAAGCGATCTGACTTCGTCAATGCTCGGAGAAGTCATACTCCAAAATCCTTTTCTTCCGAGCCAGGCGTTCGTCTTCAGACAAAACAGGAAGACGGGACAATGCGACACTTCCCCGCGCCGTCAGTCTATTTGACGCACGCACACTTCCGACATGAATATCCCAATGCGAAGCCGGAGTGCGATCAACCTTGACAAACTTTGGTGTGACGTGAACCAGACTGGCCGTGTCCGTAAACGCCGACTTGAGAATATCCTTGAATGTCGCCATGTTGTCGCCTCCTTTCTCCTTCCGCGTAAGTAAAAACTGAACTGGTGCGGCGGCGAACTGCCGCCGCACCAGTTTGCCGCGCCGATATTACATCTCGGCGAGCTTCTTGAGGAGAGCGTAGTTCTCCTTGAAGCCTTCCTCGGCGCCCTTGAGCATCTCCATCGCCTTGTCCTGGCCGATCTTCTTGACGAGCTGCTTGAAGCGGTTCTCGCCAAGCTCCTTCGAGACGGCGTTCGCCGCGAAGGAGACGGTGTCGGACTTGTCGGCGCTGTCGAGCACGAGCTTCTTGCCCTCGGCGACCGGGTTGTAGCGCCAGAGCGGGAAGTGGACGGACTCCACAGCCGCCTTCTGGTGCGCAGGACCCGTCTTCGTGAGGAGACCCTGCTCGATGCAGTGCGCGTACGCGATGATGATCGCAGGACCATTGTAGTTCTCGGCCTCGTTGAACGCCTTCACGGTCGCCGCCGGGTTCGTGCCCATCGAGACGTACGCGACGTACACGTTCTTGTACTGCATCTGCATGAGGCCGAGGTTCTTCTTGGCCTGCACCTTGCCGGACGCCGCGAACTTCGCGATCGCGCCGGTCGGCGTG
>CADCBS010000072.1 GCA_902799715.1 uncultured bacterium
CGCAGGCCGCGCCAGCTCCTGTTCAGGTACGACACCATGGCGAACAGGAACATAAGCAGGAAAAGGTTGATCTGCTGGCGCAGCACCCACTCCAGGCAGCATTGCAGGCAGTTCGCGGTGAGACCGCCCAGCAGGCCGGCGGGGAGGAACGCCCATCGCGTCCCGCGCAGCCGGCGCAGCAGCCGGACGCACGAAATCCAGTACCATCCGAGCCAGGCGAGAAACGCCAGGAACGCCGGCCAGCCGCATTCGGCCAGGATCAGCAGGTACACGGTCTCGACGATGCCGCCCATGTCCAGATCCTTGCCGAGGACCTCCGACGCTCGCTCCTGGTATTTGTACGGATACTGCATCTTGCGGCTCCAGTTGTTTATCCCCACGCCCGTCATGGGCCTTTCGGATATCATCTGGAAGGCGCAGTGCGCAAGCTCCACGCGCGTGTTGCCCGAAGATTTGGGCGCGTTCCGGAAGCGCTCCACGATCTTCGGCAGGGCGAGCGCGGCGGCCACGAGGCCGGCCGCGGCGATCGGGGCCAGGCGCGGCCAAACGCGGCGCGATGCGCCCTGGCGCAGGCACAGCAGAACGGTTATCCCGAAGCCGACCGGCATCAGCGCTATCGCCCCGCGCGAATAGGAGCGCAGCACGGAAAACGCGGCGCAGAGGAACGCCACGAGCCCGGCGCGCCCGACGGTGTTCTTGGTGCCGTTCACGAGATACGCGGCGAAGAACACGGTTCCGAGCAGCATCATCGCCATCGCCATGCTGTTCTGGTGGGGGAAGAGGCCGTGGGCCTGGTATGCGCCCGCGAAGCGGGCTTTCACTACCGCCGCGGCGTTGATCACCGTGTACGCCGCGAGCCACTGCAGCGCGGACTTCAGATCGTCGGTCGCCTTGAAATACCAGTAGATCGAAATGCCGAAGACGTACAACAGCATCATCTTCCACAGCTCGAACCACGACAGGACCGGGTCGACGTCGGAAAACAGGCTCGGCAGGCACAGCAGGAAGTACGCCACGAACACCCTGAAGCCGGTTTCGGGGAACATGCCGCCGACCTTGCGGCCGAGCCACAGCGCCCCGAGCAGCGAGACCGCCACCAGATGGGCCAGGCTCACCTCCATGCCGCGGGAAGTGCCGGCGTACGCCTCGCGCGAAAGAAAGTTGATCGACGTGCTGTTGTACGCTATCAACGCGAGCATTATCCCCGAAAACGCGTACTTGCGCCAGCGTTCGTTCAGGTAGAGCAGGAAAGCCAGCGGGGGGACCCCTGCCATCGCGATGGCGAAAACGACGTATTTCATCCCCGTCAGGGCGAGAACGCCGTTATCCTGGACGTCAGGAGGTTTACGAGCTGCGCCGTAGGCATCAGCTTCTTGACGAACACGTTGTACTCCGAAATGTCGTCGTGGGGGATGTAGATGATGTCGTTCGGCTTCAGAAGCACGTTCCTTCCTGTGCCGGCGAGTATCGCGTCTATGTCTATCTTGTACATTTCGGGATTGGAAAGCCCGTTCCGGATCAGAATGGCGTGGCTCCAGCGGGTATCCTTCATCCAGCCGGCGTAGGTTAGCATCTCGATAAGGCCGATTCCGTGCTCGAACAGGCGGCGGTGGGGCCTTTCCACGGCGCCGCAGATGGTGACGCTCGCCTCCATGCGCTGTTCGATGAACATGTAGTCGCCCTTGCGGATGTGCAGGTTGTGGTCGATGTCGCCCTCCCGCACCGCCTTCTCGACGTCCACGGGAAGCATTTCGCCGTTGCGCACGATGAACGACCGCGACAGGTCGGCCGCGTCGACGTCCACGCCGTTGAACAGGCGCACGGACGTTCCGCCCGCCATGGCGTAGAGATCGGCAACGCGGGTGCTGTCGGATATGGAATACATCCCGGGCTTGGCGCACGCGCCGGAGATCGTGGCGGTCTCGCTGGAGATTTCGACCATGTTCAGCCCGACCACCGGGTTGCGCATGTACTTTTCGAGTCCGGCGCGGATCGCCTGTGTCGCCTCGGCTATGGTCTTGCCGCCCAGCTTGACCTGCCCGGCGAGCATCATCCCGATATAGCCGTCGGGGCTGATTCGCGTTTCGAGATTCATGTTCTCGTGCCCGAACACGCGGATGGATATCTTGTCGCCGGCGTTCAGCCTGTACACGGCGTCCGTTGCGTTCTCGATCTCCCTGAGCCGGATGCGGACCTTGGCGTCCTCCTCCGGCCCGCCGCTCTTTTCGAGCACCGCGCCGTTGTTTTCGTCCCAGCCGTATTCCGGCAGGTCGGCGTATCTGGTGGCCAGGCGTTCGGGGTAGCACCCCGCGACAGGCAGCAGGAGGGCGGCGGCGAGGGACGCCAGGGCGGATTTCTCCATCGTCATGACTCCATTTCCTTGCGTACGTCGGCCGCGGACGCGCCCATGACGATGCCCATGGCGGGCTTGCCGGAATCGGCGATGTGCCGGCGGGCGTATTTGAGGTCGTGGCGCCGCGTCTTGCCGGCGCAGACCATCACCAGCACGCTTTCGCAGATGTCGAGAAGCTGTCCGAAGAAGCTGCCGCCCTTGCGCAGGCCGTCGGGCATGAAGAGGATTACGTTGTCGTAGCTGTCGCGCAGCGTCGCCAGGTCCGCCCGCAGCATCTCCATCTCGGACTGGGCCAGCATGTAGCGGTTTTCGACGGGGAACCATCCTTCCCTGCCCCTTTTCGAAGCGCTCAGCATCGGCTCGGACCCCTCCGGCGGGGAGAAATCGGCGCCCGGCACGATATACATCGTGAAAAGGCGCTGGCCCGCCATGGAAAGCGTCCATTCCAGGGTCTCGATGAATTCCGGCTTGTCGGGCGTGCCGGGCAGCCGGCACGCCAGCACAACGCCTTTGGGCAGGTCGGCCTTGCAGTATTCCTGCGCCACAACGCCCATGACGTCCTTCTCCTCGGCCTCGGGCACGGCGCCCTTCGCAGGAAGCGCGCCGAGGCTCTGTATGTCCTCCCAGGCGGCCAGCTCCTTCGTGTCCTTCACGCATCCGAAATAGAATTCCGCCACGAGTATCCAAAGGGCTATCACGCCCGTGCCCGCGACCGCGCCCACGACGGCGAGGGCGATGTTCTTCACGTTGACGGGCCGCTTGTCGCCCGCGCCGCCGGCCTCCCTCACGATTATGAGGTCGTTGCCGACGTCCCGCATGATGCGCTGCACGTTGTGGATGTCCTCGTCGTACTTGCGCATGGACTTCTCCACGTCCTCCCGCGTCCTGGCGAGCTTGTCCAGGGCGATGCACGCGGCGTTCAGGGAATCGAGCCTCTTTTCGCCTTCCGCGATGGAGCGCTCGAGCGTGACGCGCTCCGCCTTCATGATCTCGAGCGACTTGCACATCTCGCCGTACGCCACGGTGTCGCGCTCGATCTGCTCCATGTCCTCCACCGGGATTGCGGAAAGGCCGCTTTTCCTGCGGAACTCCTCGTATTTCGCCTTGAACGCCTCGCGCTCCGCGATCTTGTGCTTCACGGGTTCGTGCTCGTCCGTCCACGTCTGGCGCAGTTTCGCCAGCTCGTCTTCGATTTTCGCGAGCGCGGCCGACATCTCCCTTATCGTCTTGCCGTGGGCCACCACCTTTTCGCCGTAGCCGCGCATCTTGCGCTTCTGCACGCCGGCGCGGGCCTCCTCGTTGGCGATTTTCATGTTCATCGTGGAAAGCATCATGCGCTGGTCGGACAGCTGGGCGTTCAGCGACACGAGCGCGGCGGCCGGGGACGCCACGCCGGCGGCGGCCTTCTCTATGTTCTCGCGCGTGTCGAGGTCCGCCGCGCGCTGCAGCAGCAGACTCTTCGCCTCCCGCCACGATGCGAGCGTCTTCTCCAGCAGCGGCACCCTGTATTCCGCATACGCGGCCGCCAGTATCTCGGCGTACGTGTTCGCCTGGCGCACGGCCCCCACCCACGACGACGCCTGCGAGGTTATCGTGAGCATGTCGGAATCCTTCTGCGCCTGCTCGAGCTTCAGGTTCGCCCGGATGCACTCCCTGTCGCGCCCGGTCAGATGCAGCCGCTCGGCGACCTTGGGCTTCAGCTCGTCCATGTTGTTCAGCACCTGAAGCAGCGCCTTCGCCCCCATGGTCTCCACGCCGGGCGCCTTGCCGGGATAATAGCGCATCTGCACCTTCGCGCTGAACCTGCTCACGCTCCTCGCGAAATGCCACGTCAAGAAGACCGTCAACACGCCGGACAACGCCAGGAACGACAGGGCCAGCACATTGCGCCACTTGCGCAATATCCCCCTCGCCACCCTGTTCACAGCTATTATCTTTATGCGCTGCGAAATCTCTTCTCTAGTGAAATCGTCTTGCATGTCTCTTCCGAAGTGCAGGAAACGCGACACCCCGCCCGCCGGCGGAATGCCGTCTCCCCGCGCCGGATTCGCCCCGGCGCTTTCATTCTTCGGGCGGAGTATAGCAAAACGCGCATGCGCGCGCAATCCCGCGCGCAAAAAGACGCAGAAAAAATTTGCGGAAAATCCGTTTTTTGGATTGCGTGCGCAATGAGATACGGGTATACTGTATATTCCTTTTTTCAAGGAGTGTCAGATGCCATGAATCTCGAATTGCTCAAAAAAGCGCACGAGCGCATTCCATCGGTGCCCGTCCTCGTGAACCTGGTCTCGAAGCGCATGCACCAGCTGATCAACGGCGAAAAGCCGCTGATACGCCCGCTTTCGTTCGACGAGGACAAGTGCGACACCGCCCTGCGCGAAATCGCCGAAGGCAAACTGATCTCCGAAATCGATTTCGACGCCATAGCGCGCGCCGAGGAGGCGAAGACGCGCTGGTCGAAGCACACGAACCTCCGGTCGGTGTTCGCCGACTGAGCCCCCCGCGCCCCCCATGCCAAAGAGCGGCAGCCACGGACCGCCCGCCGGCGACCTCGCCGCCAACCGCAAGGCGCGGCACGACTATGCCGTCCTTGAGACGCTCGAAACGGGCATCCAGCTCACCGGCACCGAAGCCAAGGCCATGCGCCGCGGCGGCGGCAACCTCGCAGGCTCCTACGCCGTCGTCCTCGGCGGCGAGCTTTTCGTGGAGAAGATGAACATCCCGGAGTACGCCTTCGGGAACCGGTTCAACCACGCGCCCTTGCGCCGCCGCAAACTGCTCGCGCACAGGCGCGAAATCGAAAAACTCCGCCTGAAGACCGAGGCCAAGGGCCTTACGCTGATCCCCCTGCGGGCCTACCTGAAACGCGGCCGCGTGAAGCTGGAGATCGGCGTGTGCCGCGGCAAGGCCGCGCAGGACAAGCGCGAAACGCTCAAGAACCGCGCCATCGGGCGCGATCTCGAGCGCATGCGCGCGTGACGGCGCAGGCCCGCCCGCCGCCGCGTCCGCGCGGCGGCGGCCAGAGCCGCGGCGCTCACTTCATCATGAGCGCCGTCAGGAGTTTTCCGAACCTGGCCGGATCCGGCAGCGGCGACCCTTCCGCCACAAGCGCCTGGCAGTAGAGCATTTCTATCGCGTCCGCGCGGTCCGCGCCTTCCATCGCCGCGATCTTCTTCACCAACGGATGGGCGGCGTCGATCTCCAGCGTGCGCTTCGATTCCGGCACTTCCTGCTTCATCGCGCGCATCATGCGCGCCATCGAAGGCGATATCGCGTCGGGGTCTTTCACCAGGCAGCACGGCGAACCGGCCAGGCGCGTGGACACCTTCACGTCCTTCACGCTGTCCTTCAGCTGTCCGCGCATCGCGTCGATGAGCGGCTTCAGCCCGGCCTCGGCCGCCTCGGCGGCCTTCTTCCCGGCCTCCTGCGCCGCCTCGTCGCCGAACGACACGCCGGACGACGCGGCGTCCACCAGCTTCTTCCCGTCGTATTCGCGCATGGTCTCCACGAGCCACTCGTCCACGGGGTCGACGAACAGCAGCACGTCGCATCCGGCCTTCAGCGCCGCCTCTATCTGCGGCGCGGAGCGCGCGTCTTCGATGCGGTCGGCCGTCAGGTAGTATATTTCCTTCTGTCCCTGCGGCATCGCCTTCACGTAGTCGGCCAGCGAAATCGTCTTGCCCTGCTCCGTCTTGGCGCTCGGGAACAGGAGCAGCTTCTTCAGCCGCTCGCCGTTTTCCCAGTCCGCGCGCGCGCCTTCCTTCAGCAGCCGCCCGAACGTGGAGAAGAACGAAGCGTACCCCGCCGGATCCTTGTCGCGCATTTCCTCGAGCGTGGACAGCACCTTGCCCGTCACCGCCTGCTTGATCTTGCGGATCGTCGCGTCGTCCTGCAGCATTTCGCGCGACACGTTCAGCGGCAGGTCGGAGCTGTCCACCACGCCTTTCAGGAAGCGCAGCCAGTCCGGCAGCAGCATCTCGAAGTCGTCGCCGATGAATACGTTGCGCACGTACAGCGAAAGGCCGCGCTTCGTCTGCGGCATGTATATCTCCATGCCGGCCGTCCGCGGTATGAACACGAGCGCCTTGAACTCCACGGCGCCTTCGCCGGAGAAGTGCACGGTCTTCAGCGGGGCGTCGTAGTCGTGGGTGAAGTGCTTGTAGAACTCTTCGTACTCCTCCGGCTTCACCTCGTTCTTCGGGCGCCGCCAGATCGCCTTCATGGTGTTCAGCGGCTGCACGCCGTCCTTCGGGCGCTCCCCGTCCGCCCCGAAGCGGATCGGGTACGCGATGAAGTCGCTGTACGTCTTCACGAGATCCTTCGCCCGCCACTCGTCCAGATAGCCGTCCTGCCCGTCGCGCATGTGCAGGATCACGTCCGTGCCGTACGAATCCTTCTCCGCCGGGCCCACGGTGTAGCCGCCCGCGCCGGTGCTCGTCCACTGCGCCGGGGCCGAGCCGTCGCGCTTGCGCGAGACCACCGTCACCGAATCGGCCACCATGAACGCGGCGTAGAAGCCCACGCCGAACTGGCCTATCAGCTCCGGCAGGTTCTTTCCGCCCTTCTTCTTCAGGGCCTCTGCGAACGCCTTGGTGCCGCTCGACGCTATCACGCCCAGGCAGTTCTCCATGTCCGCGGCGCTCATGCCCATGCCGTTGTCGGAGACCGTCAGCGTCTTTTTCTTCCTGTCGGCGACAAGGTCGATGCGCCATTCGGGGTTTTCGGCGGCCACGGTCTTGTCCGTCAGCGCGGCGTATTTAGCGCGGTCGATGGCGTCGCTCGCGTTCGACACAAGCTCGCGCAGGAATATCTCCTTCTTGGAATACAGCGAATTTATCACGAGGTCGAGCATTTCGCCTATCTCGGCCTTGAATTCGCACGTCTTCTTCTCCACGGGCGCGCCCTTCGCGTCCGCGTCCTTCTGTTTTTCTTCCTTGTTCCAGAACATCTTGATGCCTTCCTTTTCTTTTCCGCGCGCGGCGGAAGCCTTGAGTATGCCACAAGCCGCCCTCCCGCGCAAGCGCCGGCGCGCCCCCGTGCAGGGTGCGCGGCGGCGCGGCCATCCCTCCCGCACGATTTCATACGCACCGTAATCTCATTTCGGGGTGGAGGACTCACGCAGAGGCGCAGAGAGGCTGAGAGCGCAGAGAGACCTCCGCGTCTCTGTGCGCATGAAATCTTGGTTGAAGGTTTCGACATCCGGCATTCGACAGCCGACAGCCCGCGTCGGACATCCGGCATGGGGACCAGCCTTTGCCAAGGCTGCGGCGCGTTGGGACAACGCGCCCTACCGGTTTTCTACATGTTCTACACGGCAAAGCAAATTCATCCGCACCGTAATCTCACTGCGACAAAATGTCGCATTGGCGGGAATATGATTTCATACGCACCGTAATCTTATTTCCGGCCGGGCGATTGCGGCGGCTTGGGACAAGCCGCCCTACCAGATGCCGGCTGCCCGGAGCGGGATGTCGGCTGTCGAATGTCCACAGCGGGATGTCGGCTGCCGGTTGTCGAATGTCGCAACATTCGCAATTGCATTTCATACGCACCGCAATCTTATTTCCGGACGCGGCGGGGCCATTGCGGGTTTGCGCGATCGCGCCGCGCTTGGTATACTCGCCTGCATGTCCCCGAGGAGGAAAGATGAAAGACCTTAAAGCCGCATACAAGACGATCGAACAAGACCATTTCGCGCCGGAGATGGAGATCAGCTTCATCGACGGCGGGAAGCGCACCACGCTCCGCTACGAAAAGACAACCTGGACCGTGGGCGGCGAGGACAAAGGGCTGCGCTACGGCGAAAACCCCGGGCAGGAGGCCGCGCTGTACAGGCTCGTGAACGGGAACATCGCGATCGGCGAGGTTGAGACGATAGCGCCGGGCGCGCCGCTCGCCTCCGCGCCCGAGCTGCTGCAGAGCGGCAAGCACCCCGGAAAGACGAACATCACCGACGCCGACAACGCGCTGAACATCCTGCGCTACCTGACGGACAAGCCGTGCGCCGTGATCGTGAAGCACAACAACCCGTGCGGCGTGGCGCTCGGCTCCACGCTGGCCGAGGCGTATTTCCGCGCGAACAAGGCTGACCGCCTGGCGGCGTTCGGCGGATGCATCGCGCTGAACCGCGAATGCGACCTGGAGACCGCGAAGCTCGTGGCGGAAAACTACGCCGAAGTGGTAGTGGCCCCGGAATTCGCGCCGGGCGTGATGGACGTCTTCGCCGCCAAGAAGAACCTGCGCGTGTTCCGCATCGGCAACATGGCGCGCCTGCGCGACTACACGGCCAGGCGCACGATCGACTTCAAGTCGCTGATCGACGGCGGCATAGTGGCGCAGACGTCGTTCTGCGCCGAAGCCCGCCGCCCGGAGGACATGATGCCCGCCGCCGCCACGCGCAAGATCGTGGACAAGGCGACGGGCGAGGCGACGTTCGAAGAGCACAAGATCGCCCGCATGCCCACCGCCAGGGAGTTCGAGGATCTCGTTTTCGGCTGGCTCGTCGAGGCCGGCGTCACGTCGAACTCCGTACTGTACGTGAAGGACGGCGCGACGGTCGGCATCGGCACCGGCGAGCAGGACCGCGTGGGCGTGGCGGAAATCGCGCGCGACAAGGCGTACACCAAGCACGCCGACTGGATCGCCTGGGAGAAGTACGGCAAGCCCTTCAACGACCTGCGCCTCGCCTTCGGCGAAGAGGACGGCGCGCGCAGGCAGGAGGAGATAATGGAGCAGACGCGCGCCGAAAAAGGCGGCCTGCCCGGATGCGCCATGGTGAGCGACGCGTTCTTCCCGTTCCGCGACGGCGCGGAGGTCGGCATCCGCCAGGGCATAACGTCGATCGTGCAGCCCGGCGGCGCCATCCGCGACTGGGACGTGATCGACTGCTGCAACGAGGCCGGCGTGGCGATGGTGTTCACCGGCCAGCGCTCCTTCAGACACTGACCGCGCCCGCCGCCGCGCGGCGCGAAAGAAACCCCGGTCCACGCGAAAACAAAGACACGCGACAAACAGAAAGACAGAGACGAAACCATGCCAAAGCCACTGAACATTATAGTCTGCGGCAGCCTGGTCCCCGACCCGCTGCAGACGCTCGAACCCGTGGAGACGCCGCAAGGCCCCGCGCTCAAGAACGAACAGATGCTGCCGGCCGTGCTGGACCCGTGGGCGGCGTGCGCGCTCTACGAGGCGGCGCACCTCGCGGCGTCCCGCCCTGGATCGCAGGTGACGCTCGTTTCGATGGGCCCCGCCGCCAAGCTGCGCCAGCTGATGATGACCGTGGCGCCGAAGGCGACGTTCTCGCTCGTGGCGGTGAACGGCCCGGCGGGAGGCTTCGCCGACGCCCGCGCCACCGCGGCCGGGCTGGCGAAGGCGATCAAGGCGATCCCCGGGCTCGACATGTCGTCCGTCCTCCTGTTCGGCGGATGCTCGTCCGCCTCGCGCGACGCGGGCGTGACGATGCAGTTCGTGGCGGAGGAGCTGGGCATCCAGGAATTCTTCCAGGCCGTGGACGAGCTGAAGTTCGACGGCGACGATTCGTTCACCGTGCTGGAGCGCATCGAAGGCGGCAGCTACCTGAAGAGCGCCTGCAAAGGCCTGCCCGCCGCGATCGGCTGGGCCACGGGTTCGCTCCCCGAGCCGCCCAACAACCCGCGCACCGGCATGATGAACATGCCGAAGATCATGGCGGCGCTCGCAAAGGCGCCGGCCGCCGCCCCCGCGGCCGGCGGCGCGAAGTTCCTCAAGACCGAAATCCCCGCATCGAAGCGCCAGACGCGCATCGAAAAGGACATGACGGAAGAGGAGATCGCGAAGGAACTTGCGGCTTGGATCGCGGAATGACGCGGAAAGGCGGTTTGAAATGAAGATTCTCGCAATAGTGCACAAAGATTCCGGCGGCGCGCTTCCCAAGGCCGCGCTCGAGGCCGTGGCCGCGGCGCAGTCGCTCGGCGGCGAGCTTTCCGTGCGCATCCTGTCCGGCGACGCGCCGGTGCATTCGATCGACGTCCCGGCGCTCGCCGGCGCGATAAAGTCCTCCGGCGCCGAAATCGTCATAGCGCCCGGGACTTCGCGCATCATGCGCTCGATGCCGGCCGCCGCCATGCGCGCCGGCGCGGAGATCGACACGCACATAACAGGGCTTTCGTCCGGCCCCGGCGGCGTGACGGCCCAGCGCTGGGCGTACCGCCAGCGCATCCTGTGCACGCTGGCGCGCGACGCGCGCCCGTGGGTGCTTGTGGTGGACGGCGGCGCGTTCGCCCCCGCCGCCCCGGACTCGTTCCAGGCGGAGCCGCTGCCCGCCCCGGCGGCGGCCGCGCGCACCGAATGCCTCGGCGTGCAGACCGCAGCCGCGGACGCGCAGACGATACGCCCCGACGCGAAACTCCTTTTCGTGGCCGGCGCGGGCTGGACGAAAAAGCAGGCCGACGGCGCCGTGCATTCCGCCGAGGCCGCCGCGACGATCAAGGAATTCCTGGCCGCGTCCGGCGCTTCGCTCGGCAGCTCGAAGAGCCTGGTCGAGATGGGCGACGAAAGCAAGGCCGACTTCGGCTTCATGAGCCACATGAACCAGGTGGGCCAGACCGGCGCCACCCCGCGCCACCCGAAGGGCCTTTCGACATGCTGCCACGGCGAAGAGCCGCACGTGGTGGGCTGGCGCTTCATAGGCGAGCGCCGCGCCGTGAACCTGGACGCCAACTGCGGCTGGGCGCAGGGCAAGGCCGACGTGCTGTACGTGGCCGACGCCTTCAAGGTGATGTCGCACCTGAACAGGATTCTCAAAGGCTGAAACCGGAGGAAACCGGGCATGAGCGACGAAAACGGAAAAACGCAATCCCCCGCGCCCGCGGATCCGGCCCAGGCCGGCGGCGCGCCGGAGAAGAAGGCGGCCGGAGCCGAAAGCAGGAAGCAGGAAGAACCCGCGCCCGCGAAGCCCGCCGCAACGTGTGCAAGCACCCAAGGACAGGACGGCGACGTGCGCGAACCCGGCTTTCTCAAGCTGCTGACATGGTTCCTTTCGAACAAGCGCACCGGAATGGTGCAGTTCGTGAAGTACGGCGGCGTGGGCGCGTTCTGCACGCTGATGAACGTGGTGCTCACGATGTGGCTTTCGGCGTCCGTCCTGATGTGCATCCCGCCGGAGGACAGCCACAAGGAGCTGTTCTTCGGGATGGCGATCGACCTGCCGCACGTTTCGGCGGACTTCCCCAAATGGGTGCGCATCACGTACTTCGCGATCAACTCCACGATAGGATTCCTCGTTTCGAACATCGTGTGCTGGCTGCTGGACAGGATTTTCGTGTTCCGTCCGGGACGCCACAAGACGTCGCGCGAGCTGGCGTACTTCGTGGCGGTGTCGGGAGTCGCGCTCGGCGTGGGCCAGGCGGTCCAGGCCGCGCTCATGTACTTCGCGGAGGCGTCGTCGTGGACGTCTCTCGGCGCGAACATACTGGCCGCGCTTTCGATCAACTTCGCCGCGCGCAAGTTCTTCGTGTTCAAGGGATGAAGCGCATGGGCCGCGCATTGCAGAGTCTCGCCGCGGCGGCGGCCGCGCTGGCGCTCGCCGCCGCTCCGCTCGGCGCGGGCGCGGAGGAGGCCGGCTTCGGCGACGACGGCTTCGGCGGCAGCATCGACCCCTGGTACGCCGGCGCGGAGGCCTGCGCCCTGCTGCCCGGCTCCGGATCGCGGATCGGGCCGGCGTTCGCGCAGGCCGTCTTCGCCGGATTCCAGATCGACGACGCG
>CADCBS010000073.1 GCA_902799715.1 uncultured bacterium
ATACGCGCCGTTGCCCGTCCCCTGGAAGACAAGCGCCGCGCTTGCCGTTTCCACTCCGTTGGAATCGACACACGGCTTGCGGACGCGGAAATCGGCGATCTCGCCTATCCCGTGCGGCGCAATCCAATCCCCTTTCATCATGTCAAAACCGGCCTCTTCGGTTTCTTGAGGCATGCGGTACTCTGTTATGCCATCATACATGCCCTCGCCGCCGAGCGAATACATTTCGACCGGATTCCTTTTTTGTCTGACATAAAATGTCATTTCCTTGAAAGTCTCGGCAAGTTCGGCGAACTCGCCACCCTTGCCTGGCAATGGCATGAACCTGTATTCCGGCAGGAAAAGGTCATAATAGGATTCTGTGTTGAAATCAAAATCTATGTAAAACCAACCGTCGTATGTTGTGAAACTGCAATCGGACGGGCCATCGCCATCAAGATAGAACCCGTAATTATTTGTATCGGAATCGTTCGGCGCGAGCGTCCATCCGAATACCGGGGGGCCTCCAAAAGGATTATTGGTATTGACTTTTGCCAATACATTGGAAACGTATTCTTGAGTATCGTAATCTATCACCGACACCCTCAGTGTAACATTCGTTCCGCAAGACGCCAAAGGTATTGCTGTTACTGCGGCGAGTATGCTTTTTGCCGATTTCATTTCCGTTTCTCTCCTTTTGTCAGTTTCACGATGTCATTGTAAAATAAGTGAGTTCTTATCAAAGGAGCATTAATGTAAAAACCATGATTCCATTGATTATTTTTGCTGTTCCAAAAATATGCCGTATTTTTGCCTTTGCAAGGGTACTTTGCCATGTTGATGTTTTCAACTCCCGGAATCGGCAGAGGATTCGCGCCAGTCGCGTACGATTCCGCGGGAATGCACGTGGACATGTAATATGCGTGGCGTTCCCTTGCGACTTCGCTTCCGTTCGTTCCGCACACCGACATATCCTCGAACGGGCCGAAGAACGGCATCTCCCGCAACTGCGCATCGCTGATTTCCGCAGTCTCCTCGGGAGTGAGCACCGCCATGCCAGGGCTTCCGTCACCTGCATCACCTTTCCACGCCAGATAGGACAGGTTCATCGCCCATCCGCCGTCGTTGTGCAGAAGAAGCGACTGCACTGCAGGCCAGCGTCCCTTGAACAGTTCCTGCTTCGCCCAGACGAACGTTCTTGCGGGAAACGCCGAGATGGCACCGTCGGAGTTTCTAAGAACTTCTTCCTCTGTCGAGTAGAAATTCACCACATTCGTGACATTGCAGAAGCGCCCGCGCCAGCTCAATTCCCTCCGCCCGTCTCCTTCTTCGAACAGTTCCGCCCAGTGCGTCGGCCTTGTGCGAAGCGGATAATCCCTCCAACCCGGCGGAGTCATGTCCGCGCGCACCGCATCCGTCACGGCATTCGTTCTGCAATAGGCTTCCACCGGCACCGCCGCGTTCACCATGAAGTACTTGTCTGGATTCAGCCCGTGGTCTTGGATCGCCGATGATGTTATCATATTTCCAAGACTGTGCGCCATGATGTAGTTCGGACCGGGGCCGAGTCCGTCTACTGCGTCCGCAAGCGCGTACGACGCGTTTATCGCATTGCACACGTTCGTGTAGTAGTCCGGCGTGACGTTCCCCCACCCGCAGCCAAAAAGCCCAACGTCACACTGGCTTACCGATCCGTTCCACAGGATGACTGTAAAATCGACGTCCAGCCCCAGCGCCCAAAGCCGCTTGAACACCGATGCGCCCCAGAGCATGCCTTCGTCTTCGTTCATGTTGTATCCGTGGACAAACACGAAATTGCCGGGATTCAGCGACCCTGTCTCGTTTTTCCCAGGACGCGGCGGAATGTCCGGGGCGAACGAAGGATCGGTCTCCGCGCCTCTGATGTTCACCGTTGTGAACATTTCGTCAACATCATGTACGGACACAGGCATTTTGCACTCGTAGAGGATCTTGCCGCCGCAGCGCATTTCTATCGACGCGGAAGCGCTTTTGCTCCGCGCCTCCATCACGGCCAGGCCCTGTCCGGGCGCAAACTTGTTCAATGTCGCGAAAGGGATTTCTTCGCGTGACGCCGTACCGGACAGTCTTGCCTCGTGCAATTTGTCCAAATCAACAGTCTGCATCGCCTTTCGATAGATTTCCTGAGGATTGTTCCATTTGCCGTCTGCAAGGCAATACCCGAAGGCATCCGCGGGGCCGTCCGAAACGATCCGGTACTCCGCGCGGTCGCCCCACGCCCCGCGAAACGGCTGCATCATCATCGAGGCGGCAAAGAAATTCTGCAAATCGTAGAAGCCGTTCACGACACTGTCGTCTCTGTTTTCCTGACTTGGAAGGTAGTTTGGCAGAAATTCCGTTTTCACCGTATCTTTGTTCACCCACCAGTGCAGCGTTTCGCCAGATACGTACGCGACGACATCTCCGTCGTCAATCACGCTGTCGCGGTTTATGTCCGGCAGCAGCGGCGGCGCGACGACGGTTATGCGCTGTCTTTTGCAGGCATGGATGCGCTTCGTGACGCCGCCCTCCGTCTGCAAGGCTGCGTATTCGAAGACGAGATCGAACGCGCAAGGCGCGCTCGCTGCGATGCGGATAGGCGTCGACGCGCCGAAATGCCGCATCGCCGCCAGTTCGCGCCACTGCAATATGTGCGCATGGAGTTCCGGCGTTCCCGCCGCATCGAGAAGAAGCACGGCTTCATGGACCGTATTGCTTGCATCTACATAGCCATCGCGCCAAACCTGAAGCACCGCGTTTGCGGATTGCGGCGGCTGCGCAGGATCTATCGCAACAGACTCTATCGCAAGACGGACCACGCCTGTCGGCAGCAGTACGTCGGTGCGGAGTTTCGCGATTCCCGCCACGGCGAGGTTCGTTGTTACCTCCATGTGGACGACACCGGCATCTTCCACTATGTTCGTCGCGACTTCGCAAAGGTTCGTCCCGACGGCGACGGGGTAGCCGAACGATGGCGAGAGCGCATTGTAGAGCGACATAGGCGCCTCGCGCGCGGATTCGATGTCAAGCCCGAGAACCGTGTAGTTGCGGCTCGTCTCCGTTACGCCGTTCGAAACCGCTATGAGCGGCGCGTCGGCGAACGCGGAGCTTGGGGAGACGCCACGCACGGTCACGGTACAGTCCGCGTTGGTTTTCGAGAATACGGCGCCGCCCGCGTCGAGGACTTCTATGCTGGGGCTGGCGTATGCCAGATGAACGTTGTTCGTGCGGTGGGCTTCGCAAGGGCAGCACGGCGGGTTTGAAGGCGGAGGCGCGACGAGATCGATTTCCTCGAACGAGGAGGGGTCGTGCATATAGAGTACGAACGGTTGGAGTCCGGTCTGGGCGTTCGTGGCGGCGGCGAACGCCGCTTCGGCGTCGAAATCCGGCGGAGGCGGGACCGGCGCGGGCGTTCCCGGCGCGGCTTCGCCGCTCGATCCGGTTCCCGGTTCCGGGATCTGCGGGCAGAACCGTACTGTCTGCACGAATCCCGTAGGGCCGCAAAGATACAGCGGGTGCGAAAGGGAATACGCTACGCTCCGAGTCTGGTCCGCGGGGAAATGCGCGGCTATCGATGCGGACGAAGGGCCCGTGCCGGTCGCCGTGACGAGATCGTCGTGCGAAGTCCATTGCGCGCCCGTCTCCGGAATGCCTTCGTCCTGATGCAGCGAAACTGCGACGCTCCGGCTCGCGAAATCGTGCACGCAGGCGGGAGTCGCGTTTGTGGAGGGGAACGCGACCCATTTGCTCCCGCCTGCGGTCTTGCCGATGCAGAACCTGTCCGAAGAGAACGAAACTTCCATCGACTGGTCTTTTTCCATTCGCATGCGGCATTTCTTTCCTGCCGGGAGGCTGACGCATAGTTCCGGGCTTCCGGGCAGCAGTGGAATCACCGTGCCGCAAAGCTCAAGCCTTCCGCGTCCGGTCCCTGTCGCGGAAACCCGAAGGACATCCGTAGTCGCGGAAGGGGCCGGTGCGGCCGAAGGCCCTCCAGCCGTCCCTGAATACACCGCGTGTTCGACAACCGTCATGCCGGAGCCGGGAGGAACCGACAGCGGATTCACATCGCCCGCGACAAGCGCGTATTTGTCGCAAAGCGTCTGGGAAACGGAATAGGCGTCGAGTGGATCGGTGCCGAGGGAGATTTCGTCGCCGTCGGACAGGCCGTCGAAATCGGTGTCGCGTTCGCGCGGATCGGTTCCGTGTGCGAACAGCTCTTCGCAATCGGACAGCCCGTCGCCGTCCGTGTCGCCGCTTCCGTCGGAGAGATCGCTTATCCTGGCCCAGTACGAAGATGTGATCCCCGGCGATACTTCTATCGAGTTAGTCACGGCGTTCCCGGGCATCGCACCCGCGTGCGGGGCGGTGCGCATCCCTATGCGCGAATCCGCAGGCGACGCGTCGGCAGGCAGTCTCTGCCGGAATATCACGTCGCCGGAACGTTTCAGGATTTCCGCCTGGAACGTGCACGTCGAACCTGGCTGGCCGCGGTAGAGGGCGTTGTTCCAAGTGTAGATGCTGGAGATGTCGTCATCGGCGCTCCAGAAGAACGAGTTCGTGACGCCGAGGCATTCCCACTGGAACTCCGCGGCGAGCGCGAGGGGAGCGCGGAATACTTCGGCGGCAACGCCAGCCGGAAGGACGAGCCAGCCGTCTGCGCACACGGCCGGGCCTTCGCCGGGGAAGTAGAAACCCGTGCAAGTCCCGCATTCAAGCCAGTCGCGGCGGATTTCAGCACCCTGCTGCATTGCGAAGGAGTGGATTTCGTTGGTGCCCGTGCGCAGGAGCGAGTAGCCAAGGTCCATGTCGCGCTGAGAAAACCGCATCGCCGCCGCGCCGGATTCCCCCGTGGCGCGCCGGGGCCTGGATCTCAGGAGCCCGCCCTTGTCCGCATTGATGGCCACATGCACGGCGAGCGCGGCGAAAAGCAGCCACCTGCGGATTCTGCGCGAGGCACGGGTCTTCATTTCGCCGCGATCCTTACGGCGAACCGCCTGCGCTCGGCGGATGCGGAGACGACGCATCCCTCCCGTCCGCAAACGGACGCCTTGGCAAACGTCCAAGAAGGGTCGTAGGCCAGCAGGAACCAGTCCCCGGGCGTTTTGAACACGAGGTCGCGCCGCCCGCCTTCGCAGACGATCTCGAATTCCGTCCTGCCGTACGCTTCCGTTTCCGCCACGATTCCGCCGCCAGGGACGGAAATCTTCCATCCGGACCGGTCGCGCGACAGGACCAGTCCGGTTTCGTCCGCGTCGAGCCTGCCGTTTCCGTCGGCGTCCCTGCCGAACGAAACGGAAACGAGGTTCGTCCCCGCGCCTGAGATTTCCACCGTTCCGGAAATCCGCGAGACCAGCGCGGCGTCCGAAAGCCGGACGTGCGCGGAGTTTTCCGTGCCGGGTCCGGCGGACGGAGCCAGGACGGTGGCTGAAAGGGCGGCGGGCGCGATCGCGGCGGAAACAATCCATGATGCGCGGCGCACGGTGCGCGAGCTGTGTTTCGGAAGCGGATTTGCCATGCAGGCGATTCTACCAAAAAATCCTTGCCCGGCAAAGGGTTTTGCTGTCAGCGGACGGCTGCGAGTTTCAGTTTCCCTGCCGCCGCGAGCGCGGCGCGGCGGCAGGAAGACAGCAGGCGCAGGGATGCTTCGCGCCCTGCGGGGCAGTCGCCGTCGCGGAGGTCGTCGATGCACTGGTATGCCGTGCCGAGCGCCATTCCAAGCTCCGCGGCGGCTTCCTCCGCCGCGTTTCCGGCGCCGGCGGCGACGGCGCCCAGCTCCGCCGCCAGCGCGAAGCCGCTGCCCGTCTTGCCGGCGCACACGTCCGCGAGCGAGGCTTCCGCGCCTGCGGCGGACGCCCCGCGCGCGGATGAAAGTTCCGCGAACTGGCCTTCGCACATGGCGAGGTGGCGGCGGCTGACGGCCGCCACCGCCTTTTCCGCGACGGCGCAGCGCGAAGCGAAAGCGTATCCGGCGGCCACGAGCCAGTCGCCGAGCGCGATGGCGCACGGAACGCCATGCTCGGCGTGGACGGACTTCGCGCCGTAGCGCGTAGCGGCACCGTCCTGTATGTCGTCGTGTATGAGCGAAGCGCGGTGGAAGCATTCCACCGCCTTCATAAGGGCGACGGCGGCTTCGCCGCCCGAGGGGGACCGGTCGCGCGCCTCCGGCGCGAGCCGCACGTAGACCGCGGACAGGAGCCGCGGGCGCAGGAACCTGCCGCCGCGCGAGAAGAACCGTTCCGCCGCCGCCGCGCACAGGCCGCGGGGCGGGACGGCTTCGTGCAGGCCGCGCGGCGCGCCGTCCGGCCCGAACGCGCGCGCCAGCAGGGCCTCGGCGCGCGCGCGCTTCATTTCGCGCCGTCCAGAAGGCCTGTCTGGCGCAGGAGCGCGTCGACCGACGGCGCGCGTCCGCGGAACTCGCGGAACACTTCCATCGGGTCCTTGGAGCCGCCGAGGGCGAGGATCGTCTCGCGGTAGCGGCGGCCGGTGGCGCGCATGGCGGCGTCGTCCCCGAGGCCGGCCTCCTCGAACGCGGCGAAGGCGTCGGCCGACATCACTTCGCTCCACTTGTAGCTGTAGTATCCGGCTGCGTATCCGCCGCTGAATATGTGGGTGAAGGCGTTCAGGAAACGGTCGGTCCCCGGTTCGAACGAATCAGGCGTGTAGTGCCCGAAGATGCGGTTCTTGACGTCGTCGGGCGTGCCGTCGCGCGCGGGGTCCCATGCGGCGGAGTGGAGGGTCATGTCGATGTCGGAGAACGAAAGCTGGCGCGCGCAGGCGGCGCCGGCGCGGTAGTTCCGGGCGTCCACGACCTTGCGCAGGAGGTCTTCCGGCAGGGGCGCGCCGGTCTTGGAGTGGCGCGCGGTCGAGGACAGCGTGGTGCGGTCGGTGCACCAGTTCTCCATGAACTGCGAAGCGACCTCCACGGCGTCCCAGTCCACGAGGTTCAGGCCGGAAGCCTCGCGGTCGTCGACGCGCGTGAGCATGTGCTGCAGGGCGTGGCCGAATTCGTGGAAAAGCGTCTCCACCTCGCGGAAGAGCATCGGCGAGCGTCCGTCGGGCGCGGGCTTGCGCTGGTTGCAGACGATCAGGGCGAGCGGCAGCTCCGTCGCGCCGCCGGGCGAGACGGCGCGGGTGTCGATTTCGTTCATCCACGCGCCGCCGGACTTCGATTCCGGGCGCGAATACGGGTCCAGGTAGAAGCGGGCGATCGTGCGGCCGTCTTCGAGCACGCGGAAGAACCTGACGTCCCTGTGCCACACGGGCGCCTCGCCGTCGGCAGGCTCCACGGTCACGCCGAAAAGGCGCTCCGCGAGCGCGAACAGGCCCTTGAGCACGGCGGGGAAGTCGAAGTATTCCGAAAGCTCCTCCTCGCTGTACGAGTATTTCGCCTCGCGCAGGCGCTCGGCCCAGAACGCGCGGTCCCACGGCTTCAGCTCCGCGGGGCCGCCGTTCGCGGCGGCGAAAGCGGCGAGCGCGGCGTTTTCGCGCTCCGCGCACGGCAGGGCCGCGGCCGCCAGCTCGTCAGTCATCTTCCTGACGGCCTGGGGCGATCCGGCGGTCTTGGACGACACCGAAAGGGAGGCGTAGTCGGGGAAGCCGAGCAGGCGGGCGGTTTCGGCGCGCAGCTCGAGAATGCGCGATATGGCGGCGGTGTTGTCCGTTTCGCCGGAAGACGCGCGCACCGAGCGGGCGCGGTACACCTTTTCGCGGAGGTCGCGGTCGGCGGCGTGCTTCATGAAGCCGGGGTAGACGGCGTCGTCGATCGTGATCTTCCACGGGCCCTTCTCCGGGTCGTCCGAGACGCAAGTCTGCGCCAGCACGGACGGCGGCAGTCCGGCCATGCGGGCGCGGTCCCCGACCTCGAGCGAAAACGCGCGGGTGGAGTCCAGGACGTTGTCGCGGAACTTCGAGGCCAGTCCGGCGAGCTCCTGCTGCACGGCGTTGAACCTTTCGCGCGCGGCGCCATCCAGGCCGACGCCGGATAGTTCGAGGTCGCGCACGAACTTTTCGAGAATGCGCCTGCGCGCAGGCGGAAGCGTTCCGGCGCGGCGCAGCAGCGCGGAGGCCGCGTCGTACAGCGGGCGGGACTGCGACACGCGCAGGCCGAACGCGACGACCTTGTCCTGGAATTCGCGCTGTACTTCGCGCCATCCGGGGCTGTTGCAGACGGACAGCAGGTGCGACACCAGCCCCCACGCGCGCATGAGCGGGTGCTGCGCCTCGTGCAGGGGCGGGAATATGGCGTCCCATTCCGGGCGCACCGAGCGCTCGAGCGCGTCTGCGGCGGCGGACGCTTTCCCGAGAAGGACTGGGAGCGCCTCGCGCGCCGCCTGCGGCGTCATCGCGGGGAAGTCGGGGAAGCCTGAAACGTCGAGGAACGGATTGGCCATGTCACGGCTCCTTTGCGTATGCGCGCAGCGCTTCGATCAGCCCGGCGCGCGTGGTGTGGGGGGAATAGGACCCTTCGGGGAGGTCTTTGGGGGTCTTCAGTTCGGCCGCCGTTCCGTAGGCGAAGATGCGCCCGCCGTTTCCGGCGAACTCGCGCATCGCGCGCGTCACGGTGTCCTTGTCGGGATGCACCAGCACTATCGCGTCGCAGTGTTCGAGGGCGCCGTAGGAGATCAGTTCGCTGTCCGCCGGGCGCACGTCGAGGGAGACTTCGCCGAACAGTTCCGCCACCAGCCTGCCGCCGTCGGAGGCGAGCCTGTACGGGGAGACGCCGACGGAAAGGTTCCCGCGCACGCGCTGGGGGAAGTCTGGGCGGAAATCGCGTCCTGTGAGGTACTTCAGGCCGCCCAGCACGATGTTCTGCGTGTAGCGCCAGTTCTCCGGGTGGGGCGAAACGCCCACCATGCGGCCCTTGCCGACCGTGCCGGCCAGCACGGCGGGATGCCCGGCCATCGTCGGGGCGGTGTTGGTGGAGAACGAGTACACGCCGTCGCAGGCGTATTCCGCGACCGCGCGTATGTCGGCGTCCGGCACCGGGCGGCTTGGCAGCGGGACGGGGCCGCCGTGGTAGCGCACCGACGCCTCGGCGCCCGGCTTCAGGCCGAACATCCCGGCGTCCTTGGTGAACTTCACGAGCAGCTCGGAGCCGCCGCGGTACGGCGACTTCTGGGCTTCGAACGGCACCATGCCGATGCGCCCTGCGGACCGCGGCTCCTTGTCGCGGTACGACATCGCCAGGTAGCAGCCCGCGCACGTTCCGTAGTACAGGCCGCCGGAGCGGACGAACTCCACCAGGTTGGAGCAGCCGTCGGGGCGGAGGGTCTTGGCCTGCGTGATGCTCGTGCCGCCGGGCGCCACGTAGAGGTCCGCGCCGTACAGCGCGCCGCCGCGGACGGCCGCCGCGTCGACGGGCGCGAGCTTGCAGCACGGCGAAAGCTCCAGGATGGAGATCCAGTGCATGAAGCCGGCGCCGCTCGCGCCCGGGCCGCAGTAGATCGCGGCGCGCACGGCGTCGGGCTCCTTGGCGGCGGGCTTGGCGCGCGGCGGCGGGAGCGGGGCGTTCTTGACGGCGCGCAGCGCTTCCATCGCGCCGGCGGCGCCGTCGGCGACGATGCGGTTGGCGTGTTCCGGCACGCAGTCGGCGGCGCGTCCCCACGCGACAACCTTCCCTCCGCGGTCCATGAACTCCTTCATATAGGATGCAGCCTTGGAGCCGGGCGCGAAAAGCTTCGCCAGGACCTTCGGCTCGGCGGTGTCGGGCACCACGAAGGCGTCGATGTGCTGGAGGCCGGTGCGCTCGATCTCGGCCGTGGAGTACGGCTCCACGTCGAAGTCGGGGTCGCGGACGATGCCGCGCACGAATTCCGCGGTCGCGGGGCCGACGCCGGCCTTGCAGCAGAATCCCACGGCCAGCTGGCCTTTCTTGCGCTGCGGGGCCGAGAACTTCACGTCGCGCCCGGTGGTGTACTTGAACGCGGCCTCGAGGGAGCTCCACGTTTTCGGGTAGTATTCGGGGTGGCCGGAGAACAGCCACACGCGGCCCTTGCCGAACGTGCCGGCCACTGCGCTCGCGCCGCCGCCCATGGAAGGCAGGCCTGGCTTCGCCGAATGCGAGTGCAGGTTGCCGGAGAACGTGGCCATCGTCTTGAAGTCGGCCCCCGGCACCGGGGCGGCGGGATCCATCACCGGGCCGCCGTTGAAGCGCTCGGTGCGCTTGCCGGGCTTCACGCCGCTCAGCGCGGCGGCCTCCTTGGTGTATTCGACCTGTATCATGGCCTCGCCGCCCCACGAGCCGCGGCGGTGCCTGTACGGCGCGATGCCGAGCGTCTTTTCGCGCTTTTCGCCGCGCATCAGCAGGAACGCGCCCGCGCACGTGCCGATGTACGCGCCGCCGTCTTCGATGAAGCGGCGGACCTCCTTCTGGCCCTCGGGGCCCAGATCGTCCTCTTCGAGGTTGCTCTTGCCGCCTGGCATCAGCAGGATGTCGGCGTCGCGCAACGCGCCGGCGCGTATCGCCGCGCCGTCCACGTAGGCGGCGTCGATCTCCGGGGCGCGGTCCGTCAGCGTGAGCCAGCGGAACATCCCCACGCCGCGGGCCCCCGGCCCGGCGTACACTGCCGCGCGCAGCTGCGCGGCGTCGCAGACGGCCGCCAAGACGGCGGCGGCCGCGGCTGCGGCCAAAGCGAATCTGTTTCCCATGCGAGTCTTCCTTATATATGTGCGGTGGATTTTGCCGGAGTATACCAAATATCGCGGCGCAACGCGAAAACGCCCCGCGTTTTTGCTATACTCGCGGGCGGAACGGGGAATCCATCGGGAGCGATACGGATGTCAGACAGGGAAGACTTCATCAGAATACTCGAAGAGACGCGCAGGCCGGGGATGGACAAAGTCCTGGCCGGGCTGGATGAGCTGGGGTTCTACGACGCTCCGGCGTCGACGAGATTCCACGGCTGCACGCCCGGCGGGCTGCTCGTCCACAGCCTGAACGTGTACAGGGAGGCGGTGGTGATCGGCGGGATCCAGGCGAAGCTCAAGCCGGGCGTGGAGGCGTCGCTTCCGCGCGACAGCGTGGCGATCGCGGCGCTGCTGCACGACGTATGCAAGGCGGAAGTGTACAGGCAGGCCGAAAAGTTCCGCAAGGACAAGAACGGGAAGTGGGAGAAGTACGCGTCATGGGACGTGGACTATTCCGCCTTTCCGGTGGGCCACGGGGAGAAGTCCGTGATAAGGCTTCTGCGGTGGGGGCTTGAGATGACGGACGACGAAATCATGGCCATCCGCTGGCACATGTCTGGCTTCGACCTTGCGTTCCAGAGCGCGGAGGCGAAAGGCAATTTCGGCGCAGCGTCGGACAAGTGCCCTCTCCTGGCGGTGCTGAAGGCGGCCGACGGCCTGGCCTCGCACGTGCTGGAATAGCGGCTCGGGTGCAGTTTTCGTCTTGAGCCGCGCGGGGATTTCGTGTAGAATATCACGCAGCGCTAAAGCGCGGCAACGACACGAAAAGGAAACGCCATGGCGATAAAATGTCCGAAATGCGGTCTTGAAAACGGAGACGGAGTGTCCGTCTGCCTGGGTTGCAACGAACCTCTACCCCCCGCGCCCGCCGCCGGCGAGGCTCCTGCGGCCGCGCCCGTCCAGCCGCCTCCCGCCGCCCCCGTCCCTCCGGCGGCGCCAGCGGCTCCCACGGTGAAGACCGTGCCGCCCCGCGGCCTGAACCTTTCCGGCGTGAAGCTTCCCCCGAAGGGGCCGAATCTCGCCGGGCTGAAGCTTCCGCCGCGCGGACCCAACGTCGCGGGCCTGAAGCTTCCCCCCAAGGCCGGCGTGCCCGCAGGCGTGAAACTGCCGCCTTCCGCCGCTCCGGCCCCCGCCGCCGCGGCGCCTGCCGCCGGGGCTGTTCCCCCGGCCGCGCCCAAGATCCCGGTTCCGCCCGCCAAGCCGGGCGCGCCGGCCGCGGCAAAGCCCGCCGCTCCCGTTCCGCCGAAAGTCCCCGTTCCGCCGAAAGCCCCCGTCCCGCCTGCGGCTGCGCCCGCCGCCGCGCCCGCAGAAGCGTCCGGCAAGGAAGCCAAGGCCAAGAAGAAAGGCTGCGGCTGCATGTCGGTGCTGTTCCTGA
>CADCBS010000074.1 GCA_902799715.1 uncultured bacterium
GTCCACTGCCTCGCAGGCTGCTGGTGCGTGGGCTAACGTCAAGCCCGAAGCTGTCCCCGAGCCGACGTCTGGTCTGCTGATGCTTCTCGGCATGGCTGGTCTTGCGCTCCGCCGCAAGCGCGCGTAATCTGATTCATTCAGATTATAGCGAAGCCGCCCTCCATCGAGGGCGGCTTCGTTGCCTTAAGCGATTAGATATCTGTCTCGCCCCGGTTTTGCAAGCCGCGGCGGAGCGCGACATGCAAAACCGGGGCGAGAGGACGGGACGGGTTGGACGGACGGGACGGGGGGGCTGGTGGGACGGGGGGCCACCGCGAAAACGCGGCGGCACAGGACGGGGTGAGGGGAACGGGGGGGGCAGGAATTGGCCGAGCGCAGCTCGGCCATCAATGCTGGAGGCAACGCGCGGGGGCGGGGGAAGTGCCGCGGCAGAGCGCGGCTTGCAAAACCGGGGCGTACAGAGATCTAATCGCTTAAGGCAACGAAGCCGCCCTCGATGGAGGGCGGCTTCGTTGTTATCTGAATGAATCAGATTACGCGCGCTTGCGGCGGAGCGCAAGACCGGCCATGCCGAGAAGCATCAGCAGACCAGACGTCGGCTCGGGGACAGCTTCGGGCTTGACGTTAGCCCACGCACCAGCAGCCTGCGAGGCCGTGGACTGGCTACCAAACTTCAAAGATGCGGAGGAAGTGCCAGACAGTGTTTGCAAATCCTTGACATCAGTCAAATAATACTTTGAGGAATCAGTGATTGTCGATGTATCAAATATAGCGAGATACACCGAGTAGGCGGTTGAATCAGACAAGCCGAGATTGGCATTAGATACAGCATCTGCCATTGCAATTGTATACTTGCCCGCTTCAGTTGGACTATAGGAGTAATTGTTCCCTAATGTATTATTGAACTTCTCGGCGCTATCCAGTTTCTTGAAATCTTCCTGGGAAAGCGTTGCCGCATTGATGAAGTAGGCTATGCCGTTAATTGGATTGCCATCACCATTCTTAACATTGGTGCAGGTCCAATACACCGATGCCGCCTTGACAGAAGCCGCCAGAGCGACTGCCGCAAACATAAACGAGAGTTTCTTCATTTTCATTTTTCCTTGGTTTTATATTTGCGCGGCGCACTGCGCACCGCGCAAAATCGTTTTCATTGCCAGCCTGCGTTGCATAGATTTTAAAGCCTTCACCTGCTGTGAATGTGTAGTCTGCCAACTCATCCTCACCTTCGTCATACCACCCAGCGGGCGTATCGTCATCATACTCATCCTGGCCATAGTAGGAATATGCAGCAAGACCAGCTCCAAGGTTTGAGTAGAACTGAATGTTCACTGCACCTTCACCGATATAATCCCCTTCGCTGTCAACTGGAATAATATCTTGAATATCTACTGCTAAAGGACGGATATTACCTTGTGCAGAGAGGAATTGACGAAACGGTACATCTGTTTCTGCCAAATTCACTTCGCCAGAATACTGAAATGAACATACTGCTGTTGTATAGACATCAAATCCCTCGCCAGCCTTAAATGAATAAACCGCAAGTTCATCCTCACCTTCGTCATACCAACCAGCAGGCGTATCGTCATCATACTCATCTTTGCCATAATAGGAATAGGCAGCAAGACCAGCTCCAAGGTTCGAGTAGAACTGAATGTTCACTGCTCCCTCACCGACATAATCACCATCGGCATCAACAGGGATGAGCTTCTGGAGGTCAAGCGCGCCGCCTTCAACGCCGATCTGATCAAACGTGCAGACCTGCTGGGAGAGGAACTGCCTGACACCCTTTGTCTGGTAGCCGACGATGTTGGCGCTTTCGATGCCTTCGCCGAAGCCTACTGTGGCGCAGAGCGCCGCGGCAGCCGTAATCATGAGTTTCTTCATGTTTTGGTTCCTTTGTTCTCCGACACAACTCAGTGTGCCAGAATGGATTGACTTCGCCATGTGGTTCCACAGATTGGATTCAGCCAGCAACAAGCGGTACCCAGACCGCCTGCTTCAAGGCCTTACCCGCACTGCTTTCCCATAGATTCAGCCATTCCGTTTTTGCCGGCGCAATACGATTCACCCGGCACTCGCCGGAAATCTACTGCGCCTAACGACGTGAAATATACCAAACCTGATTTTTGAATGCAAGCAGGAATTTTGAAATTGAACAATTTTTTTTGGAGAGCGGGGGCAGTGGGCTGGAATTG
The DNA here is from genome assembly GCA_902799715.1 of uncultured bacterium. Classification (GTDB taxonomy): domain Bacteria; phylum Verrucomicrobiota; class Kiritimatiellia; order RFP12; family UBA1067; genus CADCBS01. The sequence goes on from CADCBS010000074.1 coordinate 2,199, forward strand.
GCCGAGCGCAGCTCGGCCATCAATGCTGGAAGCGGCGCGCGGGGGCGGGCGGGGACGGGGAAGAGCCGCGGAGGAGTGCGGCATGCAAAACCAGGGCGCGGGGACAGGAGGGACTGGCGGGACGGGAGGGACTGGAGGGACGGGTGGCCACCGCGAAAACGCGGCGGCACAGGACAGGGCGAGGGGAACGGGGGGGCTGGAATTGGCCGAGCGCAGCTCGGCCATCAATGCTGGAAGCGGCGCGCGGAGGCGGGCGGGGGCGGGGGATGAGCCGCGGCGGTTTGAGACCGGAGAAATCGAGGGTGGAGAAATAATCTTCTAGCGTTTCGGCGCGGCGGATCTGGATGACGGAGCCGTCGGGGCGGAGGAGGAGTTCGGCGCTGCGGAGTTTGCCGTTGTAGTTGAAGCCCATGGCGTGGCCGTGCGCGCCGGCGTCGCATATCACGACGAGATCGCCGGGGGCGAGACGCGGCAGGGGGCGGGCTATGGCGAACTTGTCGTTGTTTTCGCAGAGGGAGCCGGTGACGTCGTAGACTTCCGAAGCGGGCTGCGAGGCCTTGGCGGGGACGACGATTTCGTGGTACGCGCCGTAGAGGGCGGGGCGCATGAGATCGGCCATGCAGGCATCGAGGCCGGCGTACTTGCGGTAGGTATCCTTTATGTGCAGCACGCGGGACACGAGATAACCGTAGGGACCGGTGATTGCGCGTCCGCATTCCATGTACAGCGAGACAGGGGGATGATCCGAGAAATGGCGCGCGTAGGCGGCTTCTACGCCCTGCGAGAGGACGCGGAGATCGACGGGTTGCTGTCCGGGCCTGTACGGGATGCCGACGCCGCCGCCGATATTGCAGAACGAGAACACGATGCCGCAGCGCTTTTCGATTTCGCGGGCGAGGGAGAAGAGTATTTCGCAGGTCTCGGCGAAATAGCGGGGGTCGAGTTCGTTCGACGCGACCATGGTGTGGATGCCGAAGCGCTTAGCGCCTTTTTCCTTCAGCATCGCGTAACCGCGGAAAATCTGTTCGCGGGTGAAACCGTACTTGGCTTCTTCCGGCTTGCCGATTATGGCGTTGCCGGATTTGAGGGGACCGGGGTTGTAGCGGCAGCAGACGAGTTCCGGTATGCCGCACGTCTTTTCGAGAAAATCTATGTGGGTGATGTCGTCGAGATTGACGACGGCGCCGAGTTCGCGCGCGCGGACGAATTCGCGGGCGGGGGTGTCGTTCGACGTGAACATTATGCTTTCGCCGACGACGCCGCACCTGGCGGCGATTTCGAGTTCGGCCAGGCTGGAGCAATCGCATCCGAAACCGCATCCGGAAAGAATCTTGACGATGTACGGATTAGGCGTGGCCTTGACGGCGAAATATTCGCGGAAGCCGGGGTTCCATGAAAAAGCGTCGCGGAAAGCGGCGGCGTTGGCGCGTACGGCCGCTTCATCGTAGATGTGGAACGGCGTAGGGTGCGCGGATGCAATGGCTTCGAGCCGGGATGCCGTGAAAGGGAGTTTTCTCATCGCGTGGATTCCGGGGGGATGGAAACATGGGGCGGGCGCCGGCGAATGAAAGGCCGGCGCCCGCCGGCGCGTCAACGCCTGCCGTAGAGCGGGCCGAAGTTCCTGCAGGCGCGGAAGTCGGCGCCGACGGGATCGTCAGACGCACCGAAGAGGCCCCAGCAGTGCGGCCGGAAGACCTGGTCTTCGGGGACGTTGTGCATGGCGACGGGGATGCGGAGCATCGAGGCGAGGGTGATGACATCCGCGCCGATGTGGCCGTAGCTTATGGCGCCGTGGTTTGCGGCCCAGGCGTTCATCACGGAGTAGACATCCTTGAAGAAGCCCTTGCCCGTCAAGCGGGGAGTGAACCAGGTGCAAGGCCATTCGGGGTTGGTGCGCTCCATGAGGATCTTCTGCTGCTTGGGGTCGAGCTCGACAGACCAGCCCTCGGCAATCTGGAGGGCGGGGCCGAGGCCCTTGACGATAGAGATGCGGATCATCGTGAGGGGCATTCCCTTCGGGGTGAGGAACGACGAAGAGAAGCCGCCGCCGCGGAAGTATTCGACGCCCGCTGGGACCCACTTTGTGGCTTTGAGAGTGGCGTCGATATCCTTTTGGGTGACGTCCCACCAATTCTTGAATACGCTCTTGCCCTTGTCCTTCATCGCGCCTGCGGCGTCGAGGCAGCAGGCGCCGGAGTTGAGCAAGTGTATTATGCCGGCCTTGGCCTCCTTGGGGAGACTCCTGCCGGTGGCGCGCTTCACGGCGGCGTCGGACCAATAGGTGCGGACGTCGGCGAACATCTGCGCCTTGTTGGTGAGGAGCCACATGAGAAGCATGCAGATGCCGTTCAGGGAATCGTTCTCGGTGGCGAGGATCTGGGGCATCTTCCTGCCGTTCCAGTCGAACGACGTGTTGCACATGACTTCGGTGACGTCGCCGTTCGGCCAATGGTCGGTCCACTGGCGCTGGCCCTGGAAGCCGCCTGCGATGGCGTTCCTGCCGACTGCCTCCTCGCCGAAACCCATTTCGGCGAGCTTGGGATTGCCGGCCATCATGTCGCGGACGATGATCGCCATCTTGGCGATGAATTCCCAGTCCATGTCCTTGGCCTGGCGCGACTTCTGGATCTTCGGGGGGGTGTAGTCCCTGCCCTCCTTGAGATTCTTCTTCATCCACGCGAGGGCTTTTTCGTACTCGTCCTTGTCGTAGATGCCCTCCTCGATGCGGCGGAGGATTTCGCATTCATCCATGTTTTCCGGGGCGATGCCGAGGTAGTCCTGCATGAAATCGACATCCACGAACGAGCCGGCGATGCCCATGGCGGAGGTGCCGATGGAAAGGTAGCTTTTGCCCTTCATCATGGCGACGGCGAGGCCGGCCTTGGCGAAGCGGAGGATCTTTTCGGAGACATCGGCGGGGATTTTCGCGGACTCGTCGCGGTTCTGGACCTCATGGCCGTAGATGCCGTACGCGGGCATGCCGCGCTGGGCGTAGCCGGCGAGCATGCAGGCGAGGTAGACGGCGCCGGGGCGTTCGGTGCCGTTGAAGCCCCAGACGGCCTTGGGCATGAGGGGATCGAGATCCATCGTCTCGGTGCCGTAGCACCAGCAAGGCGTGACAGAGAGGGAGACGCCGACGTTGTTCGCGGCGAACTTGTTGGCGCACTGGGCGGCCTCGAAGCGGCCGCCGATGGTGGTGTCGGCGATGACGCATTCGACGGGGGAGCCGTCGGGGTACCTGAGGCCGCCGGATATGAGAGACGCGGCGGCGCGGGCCATTTCCATGGTCTGGTCTTCGAGGGATTCCCTGACGCCGCGCCTGCGGCCGTCTATGATCGGGCGGATGCCGATCCTGGGGAACGGATTGTGCGTGAACACCGTCTGGTTCATCTGGATTCTGCCTTTCCTTTCTTGTTTCCTGAAAACGCGAGCGCGTAGGCGAGTACGGCCGCGAAGCATATCGCAGGGACTGCGAACGACGCGCGGAGCGCGGCGGCGGAGGTGTTGTACTCCCAATTCACATCCTGCGAAAAGCCGGGCACGAGGGCCATGAAGGCGGATCCGGCGGCCGTGACGCCCTTTACGACCTTTCCGCCTTCCATGACAAGCTGCGAACTGACGATGTCCGCCATCCACTTTGTGAGGATGGCGCCGCCGACGATAGCCATGATCAAGCCGGCCGCGCCGGCCTTGTGCGCGCGCCTGTCGATTCCGCCCAGCGCGATGCCGTAGATCGTGGGGAACATGAGGCTCATGCAGCCGCTGACGAGCACCAGGCAGACCATGTTCCAGCCGAACGGAAGCCCGCCCGCGAAGAACACGGGGTCGCCGGGGAGGTACATAACGCCGGCGGTGCAGGCTATGGCGGCGGCGGCGAACCCGGCCATCAGCTTCGCGGGGTTGACGTACTTCATCGCGAAAGTGGCGATCCAGCGGCAGACGATGAACACCACGATGGAAATGACGTAGTAGTTGGCCGACTCGGCCTTCGAGATGCCGTATTCATACTGGCCGTAGAGGTTTATGTAGGTCCAGACGGCTATCTGCACGCCGACGTAGAACGTCTGCGCCACCACGCCCAGGTACCATCTGGGGGAGCGCGCGAGTATTCCGAAAATGACGCCGGCGCCGGCCGGGGCGGACTCGTCGGCCGCGGAGGCCGTGTCCTTGGCGCGGAAGAAGAAGAACCAGATGACGGCGGCGACCGCGCACAGGCCGACATACGGCACGCACACCCAGAAAAGCTCGCTTGTGACGATCTCGTCGAGCGCGGCGGGGTCCATCGCCTTTCGCTGATCGACAGTGGCGGGGTTCAGGTTCGCGAGGATGACCTGCTGGGCGAGGACGATGCCCGCGATCGAGCCGACGGGGTTGAACATCTGGGCGAAATTCAGGCGCCTGACGGCGGTGGACTCGTCGCCCAGCGCGAGCACGTAAGGGTTGCAGGTGGTTTCCAGCACGGCGCACCCGCCGGCGACGACGAAAATGCCGGCTATGTAAAGCCAGAAGCTCTGCGCCACGCACGCGGGCACGTACATGAGCGCGCCAAGGATGTACACCCCGAGCCCCCAAAGCAGCCCGGCCCGGTAGCCGGCCTTCTGTATGAGCCACGACGCGAACACAGCTATCACGGAATAGGAGCCGTAGAACGAAACCTGCACGTAGACGGCGGTGGAATCGGGCAGATCGAAAATCGTCTTGAACGCCGGAACCAGATGGTCCGTCATGTTGTTCAAAAGCCCCCACAGGGCGAAGCACGACACGAGCATGGCGAACACGCCGACCATAGGGCGGGGGACGACGGGCGCGCTGCCGCCGTTGTTCTTTTCTGTCATTTGCGGACTCCGTGTATCTTGTTTCGCACGGGGAAGATTCTACCAAATCCGGCAGGGGAAGTCCAACCATCCGGCGGGGACGTGAGGGTGGGATGGGCGCGGGGGATGGGGGACCACCGCGAAAACGCGGCGGCACAGGACGGGATGAGTGGAATAGGGGAGGGGAGGAGGATGGGCGCGCGGGGGCGGGGGATGGGGGAAGAGCCGTGGCGGAGCACGGCTTGCAAAACCGGCTGGGCGTGAGGGGCGTGGGGAGGGGGTGTCGGGGAAAGGGAAGGTTGGACGGGCGGGACGGGAGGGGGACTGGGGGGACGGGAGGGACTGGGGGGACAAGGGAAGGCAGGGGAATTGGGGACGGGGGGGGGATTAGCGGTGAGAATTTATCGCTTCGCGGCAGGCGGCGATCGAAAGCGAAACCATGCGATCGAAGGAAAACTTTTCGAGGCACGGAGAGCGGAGGTCGCCGAAAGACATCGCGCGGACGCGCCGGATGGCGGACGCGAGATTCCGCGCCCGTTCGGCATCAGCGCCGGGGCCGTCGGGCACGCATTCGCAGAAAGCGCCGTTCACGCCGTCCTCTACGATGTCGAGCGCGCCGCCGAAGCGCGTCGCGACCACAGGGCGGCCCATCGCCAGGGCTTCGGTCATCGACCGCCCGAACGCCTCGGGCTTGCGGGTGTTGGCCGACACAACGACACCGGCGAGCGAAAGGCATTCGGGGGCTTTGGTCTGGGGACCGGCGAAAATGACGTGGCGGCGCATGCCGAGGGAATCGACGAGCTTTTCGAGCGAAGCGGCGTATTCAAGACGGAGTTTTTCAGCCTCGCCGACGATCACCGCGAGGATGTCGGGCATTTCGCGCGCCAAGAGCGCAGTTGCGCGTATGAGCGTGTCGTAGCCCTTCAACTGCGTTATGCGGCCGAGGGCCATCACGACGAAGCGCCCCTCTACGCCCCACTCGCGGGCCTTGGCGGCGCAGAAAGACCTGTCGATTGCGGCAGGGTCGAAGCGCACGGCATCGACGGCGCGCGGGATGACGCGCATTTTGGAATAGGGGGTGCCGTAGCCGTTGTGGAGCCAGTCCGCCACGCACTGCGACGGCACGACCACGACCTCGCCGGCGGTCATTATGCGGGAGTAGCGGGAGACGGAGTTCAAGCCGTGCGCGAAGGACACGAGCGGCAGGCGGAGAGTCCTGTTCGCGAACGCGAAAAGCCAACCGGGCACGCGCGAGTGGACGACGGCGAGATCGGGCGAAAGTTCCGCGAGGACGCGGCGCAGGGCGAACGCGCGGCCGAAATAGGTGAGAGGGTTCTTCGACTTTATGTCGAGCTTGACGGTGCGGCCGCCGTCGGCTACGATCTGGGCGTCGAGGCGGCCGCCGGCGGAAACGACGGTGTTTTCGTGGCCGGCGGCGACATAGGCGCGGTTCATCTCGACGATTCCGCGCTCCACGCCGCCCTGGTCCATCGCAGGGACGAGATGGGCGATCTTCACCGGGGCCTCCTTCCCGACCTGTCGCCGCGCGGGCGCGCGCGGACTATGCGGTCCACGGCCTGGCGGAAATTGTCCGCGCCGGAAAGGATTTCGATGTCGACGCGGAGGAAATACACGGGGACGGGGGTCTTTTCGAGGGCGGGGAAGCGCACGGCGTCCTTTTCGGTGGTGAGAAGCGCGTCGGCGCCGAGGTCCGCGGCGCGGTTCAAGGCTTCGCATATCTCGGCCGCGGCGTAGCGGTGGTGGTCGGCGTAGCGTCCGCAGTACACGACGCGCGCGCCGAGCTTCCGGAGGGAGTTCTCGAAACCCTGGGGCACGGCGATGCCGGAAAGCGTGGCGAGAGTCTTGCCCTTGAGCCAGGAAAGGGGGAGCTGCCGGCGCGTGTAGACCTCGCGCAAGTGGCGCGGCGCATGGCGGCATTCGATGATTTCGGCGTCGGGGTTGAAATCGCGCACGAGGGCGCGGACTTCGGAGGAGTCGCCGTCGGACTTTGTTATGAAAACGAAATCGGCGCGGGACATTCCGGAGGCCGGCTCGCGCAGGATGCCGCGCGGCAGAAGCCTGCCGTTGCCGACGGGGTTCGTCTTGTCCACGAGGCAGACTTCGAGCGAATGGCGCAGCTTGTGGTACTGGAAGCCGTCGTCGAGGATGAGAGTGTCGCAGCCGAAGCGCTTGACGGCCCAGCGCCCGGCCTTGACCCTGTCCTTGTCGACTATCACGCACACGCCGGGCAGGTTGGAAGCGAGCATGTAAGGCTCGTCGCCGCCCATCTCGGCGGTGAGCAGGACGTTCCTGCCGTCGGACACGACGCGGGGCGGGGGCTGTTTCGCGGAAGCGAGACGCCTGTACCAGGGGAGCTCCTTCTTGCGGTAGCCGCGGGAAAGGATGGCGACCTTGCGGCCGGCGTCGCGCAGTTCGCGCGCGAAGATTTCGACCACGGGCGTCTTGCCGGTGCCGCCGGCGGTGACATTGCCGACGGAGATGACCTGGCATCCGAGGGCGTAGCGGCGCATCGCGCCTATCCTGTATAGCAGCGCGCGCAGGCCGGCGACGGCGCGGAACACGACGGAGACGAACGACAGGAACGCGAGCAGGACGTTCACGGCGAACGGCTGGTTCTCGTCGGCGCCAGGCTCCTGGATAATCTGCACCAGGTAGCGTTCGAGGCGTTCTATGCGTCTGACCTTGGGCTTCGCCATCGCATCCTCACGGCGCCGAAAGCGACAGGGCGAAGTCCACGTAGGCGTCCACGAGCGGCGGGCCCCAGAACGCCCAAGCGACCGCGGCGGCGGCGAGATACGGCCCGAAGGGGATTTCGCGGAATCCGCCGATGCGGGCCTTGCCGGCCGCGAGCAGCACGATTCCGGCGAGGCCGCCGGCCATCGACCCCGCGACCACGACGAAGAACGACGCCATCGGGCCGAAGAACGCGCCGGCGGCGGCGACGAGCTTGACGTCGCCGAAGCCCATCGCGTCGCGCTTGAGGATCTTCGAGAAGACGAAACCGACGGCCCACAGCGCGACGCTGCCGGAGACCGCGCCGATGGCGGAGAACATCCCGCCGCGCCACCAGAGCGTCTCGTGCTGGAGTTCCGGCACGGCGCACGAAAGCGCGAACCCGGCGGCGACGCCGCCGAGGGTGACCCTGTCGGGCAGGTACATGTGGTCGATATCGACGAAGGTGCCGAGGATCAGACCGGAGAACGCGAGCCACAGCGCGGGGACGACCGCGGGGGAGCCGGCGGGATCCATGGCGAAACCGGCGGGGAAGGCGTATTTCGCCCAGGCCGCGAGGAAAAGCACGCCGCCGAGTGTTTCGACCAGCGGGTAGCGTATCGAGATGCGGCCGCCGCACGCCGCGCAACGCCCGCGCAGGACGAGCCAGGAAAGGATCGGGATGTTGAGATACCACGGGATGGGGGCGTTGCAGCGCGGACAGTGCGACGCCGGGCGCGAGACGGATTCGCCGCGCGGCAGGCGCCAGATGCACACGTTGAGGAAACTCGCCACGCAGGCGCCGAACATGAAGACCCACGCGCAGACGAGCGCGGAGAACGCGGGGTCGCCGGTGAACCCGGCGAAGTACGACGCGAACTCAGCCATCGGCGCCTCCCGCGCCGGCGGCGCCGGGCGCGCCGGGGAATACGGCGCGCGCGTAGACGCCGCTCGGCACGCCGGCGGCGGGGCTGCGCGCGTCGAGCATCATCTCGCCCGCGGAAACCTCCGCCCCGGGGAAGAACGAACCGACCAGGCGGCGGCACACCGCCGGGGTGACGCCCGGCGAATGGGACGAGAAGAGGACGAATACGGGGTCGTCCGACAAGACCTCCCGCACGTAGGAGAGAGTCTCGCGCACGTCGCGCTCGAACTTGTAGGTTTCGCCGGACGCGCCGCGCCCGAACGTGGGGGGGTCGAGAATCACGGCGTCGTAGCGGCGGCGGCGGCGGATCTCGCGCGCGAGGAATTTGTGGGCGTCGTCGACGATCCACCGCACGGGAGCCAGGCCCAGCCCGTTCAAGGCGGCGTTCTCGCGCGCCCACTGGACCATGCCGCGCGAAGCGTCCAGGTGGCACACCTCGGCGCCGCCCTGCGCGGCGGCGAGCGTGGCGCCGCCGGAATAGGCGAAAAGGTTCAGGACGGACAGGCTTTCGGGGGCGCGCCGCGCGGACGCCGCGCGGACCGTCTCGCGGATCCATTCCCACTGCGCCCGCTGTTCCGGGAAGACGCCCAGATGGCCGAAATCGGTAGCCGCCAGCTTGAAGCGGATGCCGCCGGCGGAAACGATCCACGACGGAGGCAGCGCCTCGCGTCCGTGCCAGTGGTTGCCCTCGTCGCGGTCGAAAGAGGCGGCGGCGCCCGCCCAGACCGCCTGGGGGAGGGACTGCGCCCACAGCGCCTGCGCGCACGGGCGCACGATCGAAACCCTGCCGAAGCGCTCGAGCTTCCTGCCGTCGCCGCTGTCCATCAATTCGTAATCGCCGTCCGCTGAACTCATTCCGCCGCGCCCTTTTCTATTATCCTGACAGGCATGACCTTGCGGCCCCACGCCTTCGCTTCTTCGTGCGACGGAAACCACAGATCGATGTGGCGGCCCTTTATCGCGCCGCCCTTGTCCTCGACCCTGCACTCGCCGTAGCCTTCGACCCAAAGCCTCGTGCCGCGGGGCAGGACAGACCAGTCCGCCGCTACGGTTCCCCTGCGTGCCGGCCTGCCGCAGGCAGTCACGCCGACGTCCTTCGGCTTGCCCTTCGACGGGCCCTTCGACCACACGGTCCTGCCGGACGAGTCCTTCTCCCAGTGGCAGCACTTGCCGCAGCTGCAGTAGGCGGTGACCTCCCACATCTCCTCGCCGCCGTCCTCGCCGGAGCCGCGTTCGCGCGAGCACGACGCGGCGAGCGCCGCGGCGGCCAACGCCGCGGCCAGCGCGGCGCGTTTCGCCGCGCCGCCGGAAAGCAGCCTGCCGAATCCGCCAGCCATCGTTCCGTCTCAGACCTTCAGGCCGCGGGCCTCGCGGTAGCGGCGGACGAGCGCGTCCGTGGACTGGTCGAACCTGCCCGGCGCGGGAGGCTCGGCGGACGAAAGCGCCGGAAGGACGTCGCCTGCGAGAACCTTGCCGAGCTGCACGCCCCACTGGTCGAACGAGTAGATGTTCCAGATCACGCCCTGTACGAATATCTTGTGCTCGTAGAGTGCGATGAGGGCGCCGAGCGTGGCGGGCGTGAGTTCTTCGGCCAGCAGCGTGTTGGTGGGGCGGTTGCCTTCGAACGTCTTGAAAGGCACCAGCTCCTCGGGCACGCCTTCGGCGCGGCACTGCGCGGCGGACTTGCCGAACGCGAGCGCGGCGGTCTGGGCGAAAAGGTTCGCGCAAAGCTTGTCGTGGTGGTCGCCGACCGGGTTGTGCGAGCGGCAGAAGCCGATGAAGTCGCACGGAATCAGGCGGGTTCCCTGGTGGATCAGCTGGTAGAACGCGTGCTGCCCGTTCGTTCCGGGCTCGCCCCATTCTATCGGGCCGGTGGAGCACGTCGTCTTGCGGCCTTCGCGGTCCACGCCCTTGCCGTTGGACTCCATGTCGAGCTGCTGCAGGTACGCGGGGAAGCGCGCGAGATACTGGTCGTAGGGCAGGACGGCGTAGGATTCCGCGCCCCAGCCGTTGGAGTAGAGTATGCCGAGAAGGGCCAGCACCACGGGCATGTTCCGCGCAAGCGGGGCCTTGCGGAAATGCTCGTCCATCCTCCAGTAGCCGCGCAGCATCCTGCGGAAGTTGGCCGGGCCGATCGAAATCATCAGCGAAAGGCCGATCGCGGACGGCAGCGAGTAGCGTCCGCCGACCCAGTCCCAGAACTCGAACATGTTCGCGGTGTCGATCCCGAACGAGGACACCTCGGCGGCGTTGGTGGACACCGCGGCGAAATGGCGCGACACGGCCTCTTCCGAGCCGAGGCCCTTCACGAGCCATTCGCGCGCCGAGCGGGCGTTGGTCATCGTCTCGAGCGTGGTGAACGTCTTGGACGCGACGATGAAGAGGGTCTCGGCGGGCTTCAGGGAGCGCAGGGTCTCGGCCAGGTGGGTGGCGTCGACGTTCGAAACGAAAAAGCAGCGGATGGAGCGCTTGGAGAAGTGCGCCAGCGCGGCGGTGGCCATGGCGGGCCCGAGGTCGGATCCGCCGATGCCGATGTTCACGACGTTGCGGATGCGCTTGCCGGTGAACCCGCGCCACTTGCCGGAGCGGACGGCGTCGGAGAACGCGGCCATGCGGTCGAGCACGGCGCGGACGCGGGGCATGACGTCCTCGCCGTCGACGAACACCTGCGCGCCGGGCTTGCAGTTCCTGAGGGCGGTGTGCAGCACGGCGCGGTTCTCGGTGCGGTTGATCTTCTCGCCGGAGAACATCTTCGCGGCCTCTTCGCGCACGCCCGAGGCTGCGGCGAGGTTCACGAGCATGTCGAAAAGGCGCGGCGAGAGCCGGTTCTTCGAAAAGTCGAGCGTCCATCCGGCGGCCTCTATCGTGAAGCGGTCCGCGCGCTTGGGGTCGGACGCGAAATAGTCTGCGATCGTCGTGTCTCTGGTCGCCTCGATCTCCTCTTTTACAGACGACCACGCTTTCTCGTTCATCCTTGGATCTTTCCTTGCTTTCGGCCGCAGCACGGAGCGGCCATGTTCCGCCTGCGGCGCACAGTCGCGCCGGGCGGATATAGTATACCACAAAATCCGCGGAAATTTTCCGCCGCCCGCGCCGCGGCGCCGGGACCGGGCGCGATTTTCCGCCGCAAGGCGTTTCGCGCGGCTTGACTGCGGGGGAGGGGAACTGGTATACTGTCTTGCGTTTCGCGGAGAGATGGCAGAGTCCGGTTGAATGCACATGACTCGAAATCATGCATACCCGCAAGGGTATCGGGGGTTCGAATCCCTCTCTCTCCGCCAATTTTTTTTGTCTTGATCAGGCCTTGCGCCTGAGGAACACGAGCGATTCGAACCGCGCCGTGCGCGGGAACATGTCGAACATCGCCGCGCTTTCCATGTCATAGCGCGCCAGCAGCGGCGCGAGGTCGCGCGACAGCGTGGCCGGGTCGCACGACACGCATGCGACGCGCTCCGCGCCCGACGCCGCCAGCGCCTCCGCCACGCCCGGCCCGAACCCGCCGCGCGGTGGGTCGGCCACGATGTATCCGCCCGACGCGCGCGCAAGATCGCGGGCGGCGGCGGACG
>CADCBS010000075.1 GCA_902799715.1 uncultured bacterium
TCGCCGGGCGTCGCCACGCGCTTCTGGTCGCCCAGGGCCGCGCCGGCGGGGCGCACGCCGGGCGTGACGAGCACCGTGCCGCGGCGGAGCGAGCGCGAGAGCGCGCCCACTTCGCGCGGGCTGCACACCAGGCCGTCGGCGCCCGCCGCGACCGAAAGGAACGCCGCGGCGCGCACCTGGTCTTCAGGCGCGCGGCCGGAAACGCCTATGTCGCGCAGGTCCGAGGCGTCGAGCGACGTAAGCACCGTTACGGCGAGTATCTTCGGCGCGGCCGCGCCGAACTCCGCCGCGGCGTCCGCCGCCGCGCGCAGCATAGCGCGCCCGCCGCACGAGTGCACCGTCATCAAGTCCGCGCCGAGCGAACCGGCGCTGCGCACGGCGCGCTCCACGGTGCGCGGGATGTCGTGCAGCTTCAGGTCCAGGAAGACTTTCTTCCCCATGCCCTTCACGGCGCGGACGATGTCCGGCCCTTCGGCCACGAAAAGCTCCAGGCCTATCTTGTAGAACGACACGGCGTCGCCTATCGCCGCGATTTTCTCTTCCGCCTCTTTGCGCCCGGGGACGTCGAGCGCCACTATCAGTTCCGCCATTTTACGCCGTCTTTCCTTTTTTGCGATGCCGCATTCCGCGCGTTCCGCCTGGCCGCTCACGGGGCGGCGGGCGGGACGCCCGCCGTCTTCAAGTGCGCCTGGAGCGCCTTGCAGGCGTCGTCGACCGCGCCGCACACGGCGCGCGAAGTTATCGTGGCGGCGGTTATAGGCACGATCTCGCCGCCGTCCTTGGTCACTTTCAGCCCGGCCGCGGCGTCCTTGCCCGCGAACTGGTCCGAGAATTTCGGGCTCGTCAGCTTCGCGCCCAGGCCGGGGGTTTCGGCGGCCTCGAGCTTCCTGTAGGACACCACCTTGAAATCGGGGGTGAAGCCGACCATCAGCTTGATCCGCCCGCCGTAGCCCGACGGGTCGGAGCCGGAAAGCGCGTACCCGACGGTCTCGCCGGACGGCGCCATGCCGGCGAACACCTTGCGCCCGTCCGGCGCGGCGCCTATCTGCCTGACGGTCCCGGCCGACTGCGGAAGCACGGCGCGCACGGCGGCCTCCTCGGCTTTCGCCGCGGCGGCCTCTATCGGCTCTTCCGTCATGCGGGACACCACGGCCAGCAGCGCCGCGCACACGGCCGCTATGGCGGTGAGCGCCGCAACCTGGAGCAACATCTTCTTCATACCGCCCCTTTCGCGTCCGCCGGCGCGGACTTCGCCTTCCGTTTTTCCTCCGCCGCCCTGCGCTTCGCGGCGCGCAGCGCCTCGCGCCGGCCGAACGGCACGGGCCTGGTGAAGCGGTCGATCAGCGGCGCGAAGGCGTTCATCACGAGAATCGCGAACGACGCGCCTTCGGGATACGCGCCCCACAGGCGGATCGCCATCGTAACCGCGCCGCATCCGCATCCGAACACGAGCTTGCCTTTGGCCGTCACCGGGCCGGTCACCATGTCGGTGGCCATGAAGAACGCCGCTATCACCGCGCCGCCGGCGAGGACGTGCGCCGCCGCGAACGCGGCGCGCGCGCCGGCCGTTTCGCACAGGCCGCCGGAGCACGGAAGCGCGGCGAACGCTATCGCCGCCATCGTGCCGAGGAACGCGGCCGGCACGTGCCACGTTATCACGCGCCGCCAGAGAAGGTACGCGCCGCCGAGCAGTAGCGCCAGGGTCGATATTTCGCCGATGGAGCCGTTTATGTCGCCCGCGAAGAGGTCGCCGAGGAACCGCCAGTCGCAAACGAGCGCGCCGGCCTCGCCGGAATGCAGGGCCGCGCGCATCGCGGCGAGCGGCGTGGCGCACGTTTCGAGAACGCCCGGCTCCGCGGCGAGCCCGGCCGCCAGATTCCCCGCGCCGCCGTGCGCGACCGAGGCTATCCACCCGCTGCGCGACCACGTGGTCATCGCGCCCGTGAACGACACCAGCATGAACGCGCGCCCTGCCGCCGCCGGGTTGAACGGATTGTAGCCCAGCCCGCCGAACGCCTGCTTGGCCACGGCTATCGCGAACACCGAGCCCGCGGCGCACATCCACAGCGGCAGGCCCGGCGGAAGCGTGGCCGCCAGCAGAAGCCCGGTCACCACGCACGAAAGGTCGCCGAGGGTCTGTTCGCGGCGCATGGCCAGACGGCACAGCGATTCCGCCGCCGCGCACGCCAGCACGCACGTGGCCACCACCAGGAGCGAATGCAGCCCCGCCGCCGGGTCCGCGCGCCAGATGAACGCGATCCCGCACGCGACGGCCGGGACGGCCGCCACTATCACGTCCAGCATGATGTCGCGCACCGAAGAATCCGCGCGCGCGTGCGGCGACGACGAAAGCACGTATGTTTCAGAAGGTCCCTGCGGTTTCATGCCGTTCTGCCCCCCATTGTCATTTCGCCTTCGCCTTGGCGGCCGCGGCGGCGCGGGCCGCCCTTATGGAATTCTTGGCGCGCCTGCAGAACTGCGTTATGTCGCGCGCCGCCGGGCAGCTGAACGAGCAGCACCCGCACTCTATGCAGTCCATGACCCACAGCGCCTCCGCGGCGGCGATGTCGTCCGCCTCCACCGAACGCGATATCTCCGACGGCGACAGGCCCATCGGGCAGGCGCGCACGCAGCGCCCGCAGCCGATGCACGGCTGCGACGTGTACGCGAACACGGACTTGCGCGCCAGGAACAGCAGCCCGCTCGTGGTTTTCGTGGTCGCTATGCCGAGGTCCGGCACGTTGAACCCCATCATCGGCCCGCCGGAAACGACCTTGGCCACGTCCTTCGCGCCGCCGGCGAACTCCGCGAGCGCGGAATACGGCGTTCCGCAGGGCGCGCGCACGTTGCACGGGTTCGCGATGCCGTCGCCCGTCACCGTGGTCACGCGCGAAACCAGCGCCTCGCCGCGCTCCACCGCGTCGGCCACCGCGGCGGACGTGCCCACGTTCTCCACCACGCACCCGGTCTCTATCGGAAGGGCGCCTTCGGGCACGATCCGCCCGGTCACGGCGCGTATCTGGTGCTTTTCGGAGCCTTGCGGGTAGAGGCACGGAAGGATCGTGATCTCCACGTCGCCGTCGATCCCGGCGAACGCCTTCTCGAGCGCGGCGATCGCGCCCGGCTTGTTCTCCTCGACGGCCACGCGCACGGCCGGCCCGCCGAGGATGCGGCGCATTATCTCCGCGCCGCGCCTCACGCGGTCCGCGTTCTCCGTCATCACGCGGCTGTCGGCGGTGAGGTACGGTTCGCACTCCGCCCCGTTCAGGATCAGATATTCGCAGCGCTTGCCCGGGGGAGGGGCCAGCTTCACCGCCGTGGGGAATCCCGCGCCGCCCATGCCGCATATCCCCGCCGCCTCCACGCGCGCAAGCAGCTCTTCGCGCGGCGCCTTCGCCCAGTCAAGCGGCGGAAACGCCGGTCCGGCCTTCGCGGTCGCCTCTGCGTCGGTCTCGATTATAACGGCGTCGGCGAGCGCTCCGGCCGGGCCGGGGCGCTTCTCCACGGCCTTCACCGTGCCGGACGCCGGGGCGTGGACGTTCGCGGATATGAAGCCCGCCTTTTCGCCTATCAGCCGCCCGCGCTCCACGCGGTCGCCCGGCTTCACGACGCACTTCGCCGGAGCGCCGAGATGCTGCGACATCGACACCGCCAGCAAGGCCGGCAGGGGGATGTCCCGGACGGGACAGTCTTCCGTGAGGTCTTTGTGGTATTGCGGATGTACCCCGCCGTCGAATCTGTATCGCGCTTTTGCGGTTTTCATGCTGTGTCGGCTCGCAGTTTGCGTTTGCCCAGAGTCTACCAAAATCCGCGCGGATATGCCAACCGGAAGGGACGCCCGCGCGCGGCCGCCGCGGCCTGCGCGGCCGCCGCGGGCCCGCGGCGGCTGTCACTTGAACACGAGCGTCGCCACGGTCGGGAAGTGGTCAGACGGATACCGGCGCATGCCTGGGCGCGTGGCGGGGATTGTGCGGTAGTCCAGAACCTCGGTGCCCGGCGAAACGTATATGTAGTCGATCCGCTTCATGTCGGAATCGTCGCCGGGGATGCTGCGGCTGCGCACGTCCCTCTCCAGGGCTTCGGCTATGGTAAGTTCTTTCCCGCTCCAGTGCCAGTAGTTGAACGTGCGCCACGCCCCCTCGGGCGTCGTCTTGCTCAGATACATCGCGTCCTTGAGCACTTTCGACACGGCGACGGCCGGGGCTTCGTACTCGAGGCAGTTGTGGTCGCCGGTGAAGACCACCGGGGCGCCTTTGCCGAACTTCTTCATCCGCTCTATGGCCAGAAGCATGCCCTTCTCGCGGGCGACCCTGCCCCTGTGGTCCGTGTGGGTGTTCGCGAAGGAAAACGTCCTGCCAGTAGCCTTGTCGCGCAGCACGGCGTACGTGCACACGCGCGGGAACATCGCGTCCCACCCCTTGGAGCCGGGCACGTCGGGCGTCTCGGAAAGCCAGAAAGTCCCGGTGCGCACCAGATCGAAGCGGCTCTTCCTGAAAGCGACGGGGGAGGATTCTCCGCGCACGCGGTCCGCATTGCGGCCCTCGCCGGAGAAGAAGTAGTCGGGGAAGCGCTCTTCGAGCCACTTTCTCTGGTCGGGCAGGACCTCCTGGAAGCCGATCACGTCGGGGTTCTCGGACCTCACTACGTTCGCGAAGTCTTCGCGGCGCAGCTTCCACGCGTTCTCAGTCTTCTTGTCGTTGGCCGAATTGCGGATGTTGTACGTCATCACACGCACCGCAGGCGCCTTGGCCGCGCGGCGCTGCTTCAGGCGCGCAACCTCGCCCTTGCCGCCGAAAGCGCATGCGGCGGACGCGGCCATCGCGCATGCGGCTACGATTTTCTTCATGGCGTTCCTCCCTGTGTCCGTTTCCTCCGCGCCGGCCGGCGCGGGCGCGCAGGCCGCGGGGCGCGGAAACCTCTTGCGTTCTCGACCATTCTACCACCCGCGTTTCCGGGATGCAAGCGCAAATCCGCGCCGGGCGGCGTTTTAGCGCTTCCGGCGGGGGGAGGGGATTTGGTAGACTGCGCCGCTGTACGCAAAAGACGGAGAACCATGGATATTGCAGCATTCATTCTGGCGAGCCTCGCGCTGATAGCGAAACCGGGGCCGGACGCCATGTTCCTGCTGGCGACCACGCTGGAGCGCGGCCGCGCCGCCGGCCTGGCCGCGATGTGCGGGCTGATCGCCGGATGCGCGGCGTGGATAGTCCTGCTGGCATGCGGGGTGGACGCTTTTTTCGGCGCGCACCCCGCGGTGTTCCAGGCGGTGCGCGCCGGGGGCGTGATGTACATCCTGTACCTCGCCGCGGTGACGCTGCGCGAAGGATGGCGCGAAATCAAGTGCGGCCCGGACGTGCCGGCGAGCGTGCGCGTCGCGGCGGCGATGGCGGCGGAAGCGGCGGAATCCGCGGAAGGCGCGCGCCCGCGGCCAGGGCCCGCGCCGGACGCCGCGGAGACGGGGCCTTCCGCCGCACGGTCCGCCGGGAAAAACATCTGGCAGGTGTTCCTGCGCGGGATATTCATGGCGATGGCGAATCCGCTCACGGTCTTCTTCTTCCTGTCGTTCCTGCCGCGGTTCGTGTCGCGCGGCGGCGGAACCTCGGCCGCGGCGCAGACGCTCTTCCTCGGGGCGGTGTTCTGCGCACTGGTGCCGCTGTTCGACGTTCCGGCGGTGTTCGCGGCGGGGTGGCTCCACGCCAAGGCCGAAGGGAACTCGCGGCTCGGGCCGGCGGTCAAGATAGCGTCAGGCGCGCTTCTGCTGGCAATCGCGTTCCTGCTGGCGATGCCGTGACCGGCGGCGCGGCGCGCGGCGTCACACGTCGATGCGCGTTATCTTGCGTATCACGACCCAGCCGCACGCCACGAGCACGCACGCCGCCCCGGTGCACAGGATCCCGTTCAGGGAGCACAGGAACGGCAGCATAAGGTCGGGCTTCAGCGCCGTCATCGCGGCGCCGAGCACGAACGGCATGGCGGAGACTATCACGCCCTGCATCCTGCCCTGCGCGGTGAGCGTGCGGACGCGCTGCTCTATGCGCAGCCGGGCGCGGATAGTGTCCGCTATCCTGTCGAACGTCTCTGTGAGGTTGCCGCCCGTGCGGCGCGCGATCTCTATCGCAGACACCACGAGCGAAAGGTCCTCGGACCCCATGCGCCTGTCCATGCTCGCCAGCGCCTCCTCGAATCCCATGCCCACGCGCATCTGCTGGCGCACCACGCCGAACTCCTGCGAAACGGGCGGATCGCCGTTTTCCGCCACCGACTCGAACGCCTGGTTCACGGAAAAGCCCGCGCGCAGGGCGTTTGTCATGGACGACAGGGCGTCCACCAGCTGCACGTCGAACTTGCGCCTGCGCCTTTCGCGCAGCGCGGCGGCGATCCTGCGCGGCATGGAGAACGCCAGCGCGCCGGCGAGCGTGCCCAGCGCCAGCCCGGCCAGCAGCGCCGCCCATCCGCCGAGGCTCGCAAGCGGTATGAAGAACAGGAAGAACGCCATGCAGGCGCCGAGGCGCCCGGTTTCGGCGAGCCGCGCCGGGGGTATGAACATGAAAACGTCCTCGAAGCTCCGGCTCGCGTCTTCGCCCATCGTGCGGGAAAGCGCCTCCGCGCTTTCGGACAGCGAACGCGCGAAAAGCCACGCGAACCCGCCGAACGCGGCGGCCGCGGCCGCGGCCGCGCAGGCCGCGATGGCGGCCGTGCCCGTCACGAAGCCCCCCCGCACGCGGTTTCGAGGCGCACTTCGCGCGTCGAGCCGGGGTCGTACACCGCAGGGTCGAGGAACAGGCCGCGGCTCGCGAGCTGCTCGTGGAACAGCGGCACGTTGCCCGTGGGCGCGAAGCGCCCCAGCACCTTCCCGCCGGGGCCTACGCCAGTCTGCTCGAACGCGAATATCTCCTGCATCACGATCTGCTGGCCTTCCAGCCCGGACACTTCGGATATCGAGACTATCTTGCGCGAACCGTCGCCCATCCTGCTTTCGTGGATTATCACGTCCACGGCGCCGGCGATCTGCTCGCGTATGGCCCGGCTGGGCAGGTCCACGCCGCCCATCAGCACCATCGTCTCGAGGCGCGATATCACGTCGCGCGGAGAGTTCGCGTGGACAGTGGTCAGCGAGCCGTCGTGGCCCGTGTTCATGGCCTGCAGCATGTCCAGCGCTTCGCCGCCGCGGCACTCGCCCACGATTATGCGGTCGGGGCGCATGCGCAGGCAGTTCCTCACGAGGTCGCGTATCGTCACGGCGCCGCGCCCTTCGATGTTCGGCGGGCGCGCCTCGAGGCGGATGACGTGCGGCTGGTTCAGACGCAGTTCGGCGGCGTCCTCCACCGTCACGATGCGCTCGGTGCGCGGTATGAACCCCGAAAGCAGGTTCAGGAGCGTAGTCTTGCCCGAGCCGGTGCCGCCGGACACCACTATGTTCTTGCGCATCAGCACGGCCGCGCGCATGAACTCGGCCGCGTTGGCAGTCCAGGTGCCGAACTTCACGAAGTCGGACGCCGTCCACGTGCGGCGCGAGAACTTGCGGATCGTCACGACCGGCCCGGAAAGCGAAAGCGGCGGTATGACCGCGTTCACGCGGCTGCCGTCCGGCAGGCGCGCGTCCACGTACGGCTGCGACTCGTCGATGCGGCGCCCTATCGGCGAAACGATGCGCTCGATGGCCGACATCACGCTTTCGTCGTCGGAGAACTGGCACGGCGTAAGTTCGAGCCTGCCTCCGCGCTCCACGTATATGCGCTTGGGGCCGTTCACCATGATTTCCGTCACGGTGTCGTCGGCCAGCAGGCCTTCGAGCGGGCCGAGGCGCACCGCTTCGTCGAAGACTTCCTTCTCGATGCCGTCGGGGTCCAGCATCGCCGGCAGGCGCCCGTTCGCGCGGACTTCCTCCACTATCGCGTGCAGCTTTTCGCGCACGCGCGCTTCCAGGCCTTCCTTGCCGATCCCGCCCGCCACGAGGCGTTTCATGTCGAGCCTCGCGATCAGTTCGGCGTGTATCTGGTCGCGCACCTGGCGGCGCATTTCGGAAAGCGGATCCGTCTCCGGGCCTTCCTCCGCCGCCGCGCCCGGCCGCTGGCTCTCCGGCGCCGGGGCCTCCGCAGTGGATGGCGGCACGGCGGCCGCCGCCGCGGGCCGCTCCGCCGCGGACGGATATACGCGCAGCGCGCATCCGCCGATCTGCACCAGCGTGTCCGGCTCGAGCGCAAGCTGCGAAACCACCGGCACGCCGTTCGCGAACGTCCCGTTCGAGCTGTTCAGGTCTTCGATCGTCGCGCCGTCGGCCCCTACAGTGACGAGCGCGTGGCGCTCCGACACGTCCGGGAACGGAAGCCTTATCCTGCAAAGCTCTCCGCGCCCGACGAGATACACCCCGTCGTCGAGCGCCATCGTCTCCGGCGACGCGGAACCGGGAAGATCGAGGCACAATGTGTAAGCCGCCATGCCGTCCTCCGCCTTAGCGCATTCCGTCCTTGTTGCGTTTGGAGTTCAGGTCTTCGAGTTCGGACCTGATCTTCTCGAAATCGACCGTCGGCAGTTCCTTCTCGCAGGTGTTGTCGCTCGGCGAGCGCAGCGAAAGGGCCAGGCGGCCGCGTATCTGCTCGGCGAACACGAGGACTTCCGCCTCGCGCGGCGTAACCAGGAGCGTCACGGTGGAATATCCGCCGGAGCCGCCGAACCCGCGCCCGGGGTCGTTTGCGGTCTGCGAACCCGTAGCCAGCACCGTAACGTTCTGCAGCACCGTCATCGTGACAAGCTCGGTCTGCGCCTGGCGCTCCTTGCCGCCGGCCTGGCCCGGGAACGTGAACGTGCCGATCACGTCCACATGGTCGCCCGGCCTCACCATGCCCGACACCGACGCCGCGCCGGAGGCGTTCACCGACACCGCGCGCATCCCGTGCGAAATCGTCCCGGAAAGGCCGCGCCGCACCGCGGCGGAATCCTCGAGGTCCGTCCAGAACAGGACTTCCCCGGTCGCGTGCGGCGCCTTCACGCGCACGTTCTCCACCTTGGCGAAGTCCGCCTCCACGAGATACCTGCCCTCTATGCCGCTCACGTGCACGGTGCGCACGCCGACATTGTCTTTCGTAAGCGCCGCGCCGCCGGGTATGTTGCGGCTGTACACGAGGACGTCGGCCGTGGCCGCGGCCTTGCCCTTGTCCTTGTCGCGGTATTTCGACTCGAGCGCGTTCATGTAGACGCGCGTGAGAATGGCGGCCGCAAGGCCCGCCAGAACCGAAACAATCAACACGATTCGCTGTTTCATGCCGCTATTTTACCAATAATCGCCCGCAATGTCCAACCCTCCGCCCCGCAACCGGATTTCATACGCACCGTAATCTTATTTCCGGCGGAAGCTTTCCGGTCCAGGCGGGGAATGGCATGAAAGGGGAAAATGGCGCGAAGAGGAGGGGCGCAATGATTGCGCCCCTCCTCTCCATGGTCATGCGGCTCTGCCGGCGCAAGGCCGTTTCGCCGCCGGTCTTTGCGTCCGCCCCCGGGGTTTTGCGGAGCCGCGTCCGCGCGGCTACTTCATGTTGCCGACAACGGCCTTGATGCGGCGGACGCCGGCGGAAGACGACTGCTCCTTCAGAATCTTGAACGAGCCGAGCTCCGAAATGTTCGCCACGTGCGGGCCGCAGCAGACCTCCTTCGAGAAGTCGCCGATGGTGTAGACCGACACCTGCTCGCCGTATTTCGCGGAGAAGAGAGCGGTGGCGCCCTCGGCGCGGGCTTCTTCGATCGTTTCGAGCTTTTTCTCGACGGGGACGGCCTTGGCGATTTCGGCGTTCACGAGATCCTCGACGGCCTTGATCTGCTCCGGCGTCATCTTTTCGGGCCATGTGAAGTCGAAGCGCAGGCGCTCGGCCGTGATGTTGGAACCCTTCTGCAGGGCGCCGGGGCCGAGCACCTTGTGCAAGGCCGCGTGCAGAAGATGCGTGGCGGTGTGCAGGCGGGTGACGACCTCGGAATTGTCCTGCAGGCCGGCCTTGAACGTTCCGGCGCTCGTGGTGCGCGAAAGCTCCTGGTGCTTGCGGTTGGCTTCGTCGAAGCCCTCGCGGTCGACGTCCAGGCCCTCCTCGGCGGCGAGTTCGAGCGTCATCTCGAACGGGAAGCCGTAGGTGTCGTAGAGCTTGAAGGCGGTCTTGCCCGAGATGCGCGTCTGGCCGTGGGCCTTGAGCTGCTCCGCGACCTTGGCGAACATCTTGGCGCCGTCGTCGAGCGTTTTGTTGAAGCGGGCCTCTTCGGCGGCGAGGTCCTCGCGGCAGGCGGCCAGCTTCTCGCGGAGTTCGGGGTAGAACGCGCCGTACTTCGCGCTGATGACGCTTGCGAGTTCGGGCAGGAAGCCGGGCGCGATGCCGAGGAAGCGCGAGTAGCGCACGGCGCGGCGGATGAGGCGGCGGAGGACGTAGTTGGCGCCGATGTTGCCGGGCTTCACGCCGCCCTTGGGGTCGCAGAGGATGAACGTGGCCGTCCTGGAATGGTCGGCGATGATGCGGCGCGACTTCACCACGAGCGCGGGATCGGCGGCGGCGACCTTGGCGGGGTCGGAAAGGGCGTCGATCTTCTCCATCAGCGGGGCGAAGATTTCGGTGTCGAACACCGTGGGCTTGCCGGAGAGCATGCACACGGTGCGCTCCACGCCCATGCCGGTGTCGACGTTGTGGCGGCCGAGGGGGACGTACTTTCCGTCTGCAGTCTTGTTGTACTGCATGAAGACGTTGTTCCATATCTCGATGAACTTGCCGCAATGGCAGCCGGGGCGGCAGCCGGGGCCGCAGGCGGGCTTGCCGGTGTCGATGAACATCTCGGTGTCGGGGCCGCAGGGGCCGGTGACGCCGGCCGGGCCCCACCAGTTGTCCTCGCGGGGGAGGGGGAAGATGTGGCTGTCGGGCAGGCCCTGCTTCTTCCAGAGGGCGATGGCCTCGTCGTCGCGCGGAATGCCGTCCTCGCCGGCGAAGACGGTGACGTAGAGGTCCTTGGGGTCGAAGCCGAGGTGCTGCACGAGGAACTCGAAGCTCCACGCGATGGCCTCGGGCTTGAAGTAGTCGTTCAGGGACCAGTTGCCGAGCATCTCGAAGAACGTGAGGTGGGCGCTGTCGCCGACGGCGTCGATGTCGCCGGTGCGCACGCATTTCTGCACGTCGGCCAGGCGGCTGCCTTCGGGGTGGGCCTGCTCGCCCATGAGGAAGGGGACGAGCGGGTGCATTCCGGCGGTCGTGAAAAGGACGGTGGGGTCGTTTTCGGGAATCAGCGAAGCGCCGGAAATCACGGCGTGTCCCTTGGACTTGAAGAAGCCCAGGTAGGTTTCGCGGAGCTGGTCAGCTGTGAGTTGCTTCATTTTCGTTCCTTTGTTCAGGCTGTTGCCGGAAGATGCGGCGCCGCGGGGCGCGGCGCCGGCGGGAAAAGCGATTCTGCGTTTCTGGCGGAGGTCTCCGCCACGAGTTCCGGCGGCTCGCCGCGCGCACGCGCGACGGCGGCGGCGACAAGCGCCACGTTGGCCGGTTCGTTCCTGCTCCCGCGCAGGGGGACGGGCGCGAGGAAAGGGGAGTCGGTCTCGACGAGCAGCCTGCCGGCGGGGCAGTAGGCGGCGGCTTCGCGCACGTTGGCGCCGCGGTTGAACGACACGATGCCGCTGATGCCGATGCAGAATCCGCGGTCGAGCAGGGCGCGCTCGAAACCGGTGCCGCCGGTGAAGCAGTGCACGGAGCCGCGCAGGCCGCCCGTGCGCGGCTGCACGGAATCCAGCGCCGCGAGCGTTTCGGCGTCGGCCCCGCGCGTGTGCAGCGAAACGGGCAGGTCCCATTCGCGGGCGAGCTCCAGCTGGCGGCGCAGCGTCTCGATCTGGATTCCCTGCGGCACGGCGGAGCGGGTGGCGTCGAGGGCTATCTCGCCGATGGCGGAAAGGAGCGGGCGCGCCGCGGCGAGCGCCGCCCAGTCGCCGGCGCCGGGCGCGGACTGCGCGCAGTCGAACCCCCAGGCCAGGCGCACGGAAACCGCGGCGG
>CADCBS010000076.1 GCA_902799715.1 uncultured bacterium
CGAGCGGGTTGAACGGCGTCGTCCAGTTCCCCTTGGTGTCGCGTCCGCGCACGAAATGCGTCTCGGGATCGACCACGTTCCGCCAGTTGCGCGAACGCTTCAGGAAGAACGCCGCGTCGTCCGCGAAGCCGAGACGCTCCGCCATCCGCGCCGCGCACCAGTCGTCGTAGCAGCATTCGAGGAGGCGCGAGACGGATTCGCTCGTCACGATGTCGTTCGGGTAGTATCCGTACTTGTCGAGGGCGGGCCAGTCTTCGAGGATGCGACCCTTGTGGAGATTCGTCAGCGAGTCCTTGACCGCCTCGAACGCCGACGTCCAGAACGCGCGGTCGCGCGCGTGGCGCGACGCGGCGTCCGCCCCGCCGGGCGCGGCCGGGCGCGAGAGCGCCTCGGTCTTCAGGAACCAATCGGCAATGACCGGCACGGAATGGGTGCCGATCATGCACTGGTTGTCGCGTCCCATGAGCGTCCAGATCGGGAGAAACCCCGCGGCCTTCCGGTGTTCGAGCATCGTCTCGACGAAACCGTCCCCCATCTCGGAGGATATCAGCGTATGGAGCGGATGCGCCGCGCGGAAGGTGTCCCACAGCGAAAGCGTCGAATAGTAGCGCCCACCCGGAGCGAGATGCACCTCGCCGTCCGCGCCGCGATAGCGTCCGTCGACGTCCGCGATGTTGGCGGGCTGGATGAGCAGGCGGTAGAGCGCGGAGTAGAAATTCGTCTTCTCCCCGTCCGTCCCCTCGGCGTCCATCCGCGAGAGCTGGCGCTCCCATTCGCCTTCCGCCGCCGCGCGCACCGCGTCGAAGTCGAATCCCGGGCACTCCGCGTCCATGTTGCGGCGCGCGCCCTCCTCGTCGACAAGCGAATACCCGATCTTGACGACCAGCGGCCCGTCCCCCTCCGCGAACGAAAGCGCCAGGCGCGGCGCCTTCTCGTCTGTGGAGAGCGGTTCGAGCGCGACAGGGTCTCCGAAATCGCGGTTGGCCTCGAAGACGAACGAATAGCGCCGCTCGACCCAGTGCTTCCGCACGTTGGTGCCGGAGACGATCCGCCTTCCATGCACGCGCACGTCGCTTGAAAGAATCGTCTTCCCGAGATTCTTCCCGCCTATGCCCCATTGGCAGTCGAGAAGAAGCCGCATCGCCTCCGCGCCCGCGCCCGTGAAGCGATAGACCGCGGTATGCGCGGCGGCGGCCGCCTCCACGCGCACGCCGCAGTCGTCGAGCGTGACGGCGTAGTAGCCCGGCGCGCACGTCTGCGTCTCCTTGCGGAAAGCGGATGAAACGCCGGGCGACGCCTCGCCGGCGAACGGCATGATCCGCACGTCGCCGAGGTCGCCGCATCCCGTGCCGCTCAGGTGCGTCTGCGAGAAGCCGAGTATGCGGCCGTCCTCGTAGCGGTAGCCGGAGCAGTAGCGGTAGCCTTCGCGTCCGGTGTCGGGGGACGGCTGCACAAGCCCGAACGGATACGCCGCGCCCGGGAACGTGTGTCCGTCCCCGCCCGAGCCGATCTCCGGCCTGACGAATTTCGTTCTCATTGCATTGAACCTTTGCCTCGAATGCGGAACCGGGGCCGGCCGCGAATCACCGGGCCGGCAAGGACATGCCCGTCACTGCAGCCTGAAACTGCCGCCTTCGGGGACGGACGCCGTGCGCCGGACGCCGTCGCGGACGTAGGTTATGCGAGTCTCCTTCACCACGCCGTACGAAGGATCGCCGCCGGCGAAAGCGCAGTCGAGGCGTTCGCAATCGATCGTCCCGCCGGGCTTCACGCACGCGGCGATCTTCGCCGTGACGTCGATCGCCTGCGGCGACGGCTGCGTCCAGAGCGGATCCGTCACGCCGTACCACGCGCTCACGACGGTGGCGCCGCGCGGAAGCGCGAACGACGCATGCTCCGGCGTGCGGGACATCCTGCGGACGCCATCCTTCACGTACACGACTTCAAGCTCCTTCCGCATCCCATGGCATGGATCGCCGCCGAACGTGGCGTTCGAGACGGGAATTTCGCCGCCGCGCCCGACGACATCCGACACTTCGCGGCAGAGCGGGCGCGCGGCGGAGGCCGAGAAGTCGCCGTAGAGCGCTTTCTCGATCCGGAGCCCGGCCTGCGGCGCGGCGGCGGGACGCGCCGCGGCGTGCGCACAGATTCCCGGCCGGAAGCCCTGCGCGGCCGCGCATGCGGCCACGGCCGCCATTGCCTTTATGCACATCATTCCCATCGCATTCTCCTTTCCCGTCTCCGGTCCTTTTCCCGCGCCCGGGGCGAGGGATTTCACCGTTTCACAGACAGAATGTTTTCGCCGGGCTTCAGCCCGAAAGTCCGCCCGCCGAACACGAACTCGCCGGGGACGGGCGTCGCGACGCGGCCGGAGACCCGTCCGTCCGCAAACTCCAGATCCACCTCTATCATCTTTCCTGACGGGTGGGGGTAGGAAGCCTTTATGTTCTTGAGCCAGGCGGGCTGCGGGGCTATGCGGACCCTTTCGTAGAACGGCGCCGCGCTGCGGATTCCGGCGACGCCGGTGCGCAGGAACCACAGCGGATGCGCGCCCCATGCGTGGCAGTCGCTGCGGGAGTCCTTGCCGGGGTACTCGGGCGATTCGAGCGTGGTCGTGGCGCCGGCCGCCACGTAGCCCTTCCACATGTCGAGCCGCTTCAGGAACAGGTCGGAGCGCCCGAATTTGAAGTACGTCTCGAAAAGGTAGTACGAGAAGTACACCGTGACGCGGCACAGGCCGGGGTCGGACACGAGACGGTCGAACACCGCCCGGGCCTCCGCGCCGGACACGACGTCGCACAGCAGCGCGAGACATTGGGCGTGCTCGGAGAACGTACTGTGGGCGGCGTCGGAAGCGAACAGGCCGCGCTTCGCGTCGAAGAACGCCTTGACGACCGCCTTGGACAGGACGCCGGCCTTTTCGCGCCAGTGCGCCGCGATGTGGCGGCTGCCGACGGCGTCCTCCACGCGCGCCGCGGCCTGGAGCGCGGCCAGGTAGAACAGATTCAGCTCGGCGTTCGCGCCGCCGTCGCGGGAGCCGGGCGCCCATCCGTTCCTCCACGCCTTGTCGACGGTCCAGTCCATGAACGACCATCCGGGCAGATTGGCGATCAGGCCGTCGGGGCGCTCGTACTGCTCGAACGAAGAAAGCGTGTCGCGCAGGCCGTGGAGACGCGCGCGCAGCCATTCGCGGTTGGAGTGGTTCGCGAGGTAGTCGCCGTACATGCCGAGGTAGCACAGCGTGTACGCGGCGCCCTCCTGCGGCTTGGCCGTAGGCCAGTTGAAAGGCACGTTGCCGTCGTCGCGCCTGTTCAGGTCGTACATCTCGATCGCGCGGCGGACGATGGCGTCGTCGGACGTCATCGACGAAATCACGTTCAGCTGCACGCGCGTGTCGCCGGGGTACATCTGCTGCTCATAGAACGGGCAGTCGAACAGCATTTCGTGGCAGCACATCTGCATCGCGCGCACGCATATCGCCTGCACGGCGCCGAGGCCCGGATCGTCAGGGGTCTCGAAAACGGATTCGCATTCGAGCGGGTAGCGGGTCTCGACAAGCGAGAGGTCCGTTATCTCCACCGGCTCCGGTCCGGCGGAGACGGTGATTTCGCACCATCTGCCGCAGCGGAACCACGGCGGCTCGAACACGGCGTCACCGCGCCCGTCGAACACGAACCTGTCGCCGAAGCCGTCGAACCGCTTGCCCTTCCAGGCGGAGCGGTCGCCCTTGAAGGCCCCTTTCCCCGCGCCCGGCGCGGGGCCGCGCAGAGACTCGGCCCACTTCCATTCCATCGAACCGCCCCTGCCGCCTTTCACCGCGGCGCGCGGATACGCGCAGATGTAGCGGCCGAGGTCCCACAGGATGCGCCGCTTCCCGCCTGGCGGGACCGTGACGGGGAACGACATCTCCGCGCCGTCCACGAACCTCCCCGGGCGGACGGTGGCGTTCATCTGGTCCGGCAGCTGCGACGGGAAGAGGAGCCATCCCTTCTGCCGCAGGCCGTAGCGGGACCCCGCGCCGAGGGGCGGGCGCACGACGGCGGGCTTCAGCCACTTCCGCGGGATGAAGCTGTACATGCCGGTCCCCGTCATGGAGAACCCGTCGCCCGTGCCCCAGGCGCCGCCGCTCTTGCCGATGCTGCGCACGCCGGTGACCGCGCCGCACTTCCATGCGCCCCTGCCGGTGGTCAGGGCGGCGTCGTACGCGCCCTCCGCCTTCAGGCAGAAACCGAGCCTGTGCGAAAGCTGCGCAAGCGGGGCGGCGCCGGGCGGGACCTTCCACACCACGGCCTCCATGACGTGGCGGCCGGGCGCGAGCCTGGCGCGGTAGCTCTGGTACATCCAGTTCTCCACGGTGCCGCGGTGCGGACCGCGCGACACGAAGCGGCCGTCCATCGACAGCCAGTAGCGCTCGTCGGCGGTGACGTCGAACTCAAGCGGCGATCCGTCGCTTTCGAACTCGCACCTGAAGCGGACGATGCGCGGCGCCGGCACGGCGCCCGTCTCGTCCTTGATGTCTGGATGCGTAAGCCAGGCGGCCTGGTCTATGGGCTGCACCGGCAGCACCCCGGTGTTCCCGCGGTACAGCCGCGCAGGCTTCACGACGCGTTCGACGTCCGCGCCGCCGGCGGCCGCCGCGAGCATGGCGGCCGCCGCGAGCATGGCGGCCGCCGCGAGCGCAAATCCCGTTCTGTTCATTTCAGACCACCCTGCCGCAAGTCACTTGTTTCCGGCCTTCTTCATGCGCTTCGCCGTTTCGGTTTCGTCGGCGGGGCCTATGCCGAGAACCTCGTTCAGCAGCTTCTGCGGCGCGAGATAGCGGCGGATCTCGACCTTGCCGCGCACGTCGCCGGGGGCTTCGAACACGAGCGGGCTCCCGCCGGAATGCGTCTCGCCGAACGGAATCAGCCGCTTCCAGCCTATCGTCTTGCCGGAGGCGATCGCCTTGCCGCCCTCCTTCAGCGTCCAGCCGCCGCCGTACGCGCCGCCGGAGACGTCCTCGCGCAGTTCGACGATGTTGAACGGCTCGCCCGGACGGGTCTCATGCCCGAAGAGCGCGTCTTTGATGCGCTTGAACTCCGCCAGGTTGTCGACGTCCTCCTTGTCGAGCCCGCCTTCGAGATTGGGGGATATGCCGATATTCATCGTCGCGCCGCGGCCGACGCTGGTGAAGTAAAGCTTGGCGAGCATCTTGCCGGACTTCGACTTGCCGCGGTCCTTCTTGTGGTAGAACCAGCCCGGGCGCAGCGGGAAGTCCGCCTCGTACACCAGATACCTGTCTTTCACGGAGTTGATCTTCTCCTGCCTGTCCTCCGGCACGAACCCGCGCTCGTTCCCGGGCCAGTTGAACGTGACGAAGTCCGGCGATCCGCCAAAGAACGTTATGCCGGGCTGGAGCCTGCGCAGCTCGCCGTTCAGGGCCTCGAACCTGTAGTAGCCGCCGGGGATGCGCCGGCGGCCGGGCTTGCCGCCGTACCACCCGGTGCCGCCGTTGGCGCCGTCGAACCACGCTTCGAATATCTTGCCGTACGCGCCGCCGCAAAGCTCGAAATACTGCTTGTGGTAGATGTCCACGTAGTCGGACGAGCCGTAGCTCGCGCTGTTGCGGTCCCAGGGCGAGACGTACACGCCGAACTCGAGCCCGGCGCGGCGGCAGGCCTGCTCCATCTCCTTCACGTAGTCGCCCTTTCCGCCGCGGAACGGGGACTTGGAGATGTTGTAGTCCGTGGTCTTCGTGGGCCACAGGCAGAACCCGTCGTGGTGCTTTGCCACCAGCACGACGCCGCCGATGCCGCCGTCCTTGATCGCCTTCACGATGCCGTCGGGGTCGAACGCCGGGGGATTCAGCACCGACGGCGACGCGTTGCCGTAGCCCCATTCCCTGTCCGTGTACGTATTCAGGCCCCAGTGCACTATAGAGATTATCTCCGGCCCGTTTCGCAGCCGCTGCACAAGCTCCTTCGCCGGCTTAGCAGGCTTCGCGTCCTCCGCGGCCGCCGCAGGCTCCGCCCCGCGCGCCGCCGCGGCCGCCGCGGCCAGCGCCAGCGCCAATCCCATTCTGCCCATATCTTCCGCCTTTCCTGTTCTTTTCCGCGCGGCGAAGTCGATTCGGGACGAGGCGTCCGCTCCGCGCGCCGGAACGCCCCGTCCATGTCTTTTCAACGCCGTCTGCGCCGGCGCCCGCCGGCGAATTGCAGCTTCACCGGGCCGAGCAGCCCGGAATCGCGCAGCGCGGAGCGCGCCCGCGGCCTGCCGATGGTCCACGTGCGCCGCCTGTCCTCGGGCAGCCCGGCGTCGTACGCAAGCCGGTTGAACCACGTGTCCGTTATTTCGATTTCGATTTCGTTGCGGCCATCCTTCAGCGCGCCCGAGACGTCGACCGAATACGGCCACGTCCACAGCGCCGGGAACTCCACGCCGTTGACCTTTACTTTCGCGAGAGACTCCACGCGGCCTAGATCGAGCTTCGCGGCCAGGCGGGACTTCCCGGCCGGGACGTCGAACGCCGCCTTGTAGACGGCGGTGCCCGAAAAAGCCTTGGCCTCCGGCGTGGGGCCGAGTTCCTTCCAGGGCTTCAGCGCGGCGGGACGCATTTCCTCCGGCATGCCCCATCCGGCGGGGAAGGAGACGGTCCAGCCGTCGACGGCGATTTCGCCTGCGGACTCGAACCGCGGGGCCGCCGGGGCCGGGGCGGAGCCGTCCGCGCCGTCGCCGAAAGGCGATGCGCCGGGCGTCTTCTTGAAGACCACGAAGCAGCTCTCGCCGCGTTCGAGCGACAGCGGCACGCGCGTGCGCCCGCCTTCCATGCGCGCGGCGCGCGGCTCCGCGCGCCTTTCGCCCGTCAGCGGCCGCCAGATCTCCACGATCCCCTGCGCGCGGAATGCGAGCGTTCCGTCGAATCCCGCCTTGCCGTCCTCCGGCGTCACGAAATACCAGTCGGCGCCGGCGTTGCGGCGGTGGTTCCACAGCACGCCCGCGCCTTCGACGTCGGGCGCGGTCTTCTCGGCCGCGAGGACTTCGCCGATCCCGCGGCCCACGTATATCCGGCCCTTCGCCCCGGCCTTTCCGGCGGCGATGGCGGCGATCCTGCCGCGCGCCGCCGCGAAGCGCCTTTCGCCCTCGGCGCCGCCGCGGAGCGTGGAGCTGCCCTCGGGCAGGCGGGCGAACGCGGCGACCGCGCCCTCCATCGCGCAGTCCGCGATCTTCTCGAGCGACTCGGGCTTCATCCGGCGCGGGTCCGGCAGCCACAGCACGCGGTACGCCGTGCCGTCGGGCGTCGTCCACGCGCCGCCGGCGCCCGTGGACAGCCTTTCCGCCAGCGCGTCGGGGTTGCAGTAGTCGTAGCGGTGGCCGGCGGGGAAGGGCGCGGCGTGCGGCGGGCGGCCCAAGCCTTCGTCGCCGAGGTGCCAAAGCACGTCGCGCACGGGATTCCCGGCCTCGGACATCGCCTGGCACCGCGCCAGGTAGGCCGTGAACGCGGGCATGTGGCCCCACCACGTCTGGCCGCGCAGGAACGGCGCCCCGATTCCGGCGCCGAACGACGTCCCGGGGGGAGGGGCGCCGACGCGCGGATTGTGCGTGTAGGTGTGGAACACCAGATGCGTGACGCCCTCCGCGATGTGGATGTCGGCGACGCGCTTCAGGTCGCGCAGCTTTTCGTCCCACGTGAGGTTGAACGACGTGAACGCCTCCGCCGACACGCGGCGCTTGCCGTAAAGGTGCGCGGCCGACACGGCGGGCTTCACCGGCTTGAAGTCGAACGACCCCACGGAGGCCTCCGTGCGGGGCTGCCAGAATTCGCACATCGGCGCGTCGGCGTATTTGAAGAAGCGCATTATGTCCCCGGGCAGCACGTCGCCGAACGCGGTCTCGAAGTTCAGCGAAATGCCGCGCTCGCGGCAGCGCCGCGCCATGCGGCCGTAGAAATTGTCCGCGATGGCGTCGCCCGCCGTCTCGCGCCAGTCGTCCAGGAACCGCGCCGACTCCGCAGGGCCGTCCACCACGTAGCCGAACAGCGCCGGCATCCACGGCCAGATGTCGTACCCGCACGCCGCCTTGAACATGTTTTCGAACCCTGCGGTCCACGTCTGCCGCTTGCACTCCCAGCTGTCGATCAGCATTCCGTCTATCCTGCCCTGCAGCGGGCCGCCCGCCGCGGACAGCCGCCCGATGTAGTTGTCGAACTGGATGTCCGCCGCCCGGGCCGACATCTTGTCGCACTCGAACCCGGTGCCCTCCTTCGGGGCCGGCGCGTTCCGCCGCATCGTGTTCACGTGGCCCACGCGCAGAACAGCCCATTCGCCCTCCGGCGCGTCCCAGCGCAGCGTGCCGTCCTTGTCCATCAGGCCGGTCAGGTTGCGCACTTCGCGCGACCGCACCCACGCGGCGGGCGACTGCCTGCGCGGCGGATTGCGCATCAGCCTGCGCATCGTCCAGCCCGCCTGCGCCTCCCAGTCGTCGTTCCGCGCCGATTCGAAAAGCCTCGGCAGGCCGAATTTTATCCCGTGGCGCGGCTTCACCGTCAGCTTGAACCTCGTCGCGACCGTCTCGTCGCAGGCGTATGTCACGGGACGGTCGTCCTGCCAGTTGGCGGACGGCACGGCGGCGTCGACCAGGACCTTGCCGCCGGCCTCGAACCTGATGTCCGTCTGCGGATCGTAGCACCACCCGTGCCCCATGCTGTTCACGGACGGGAGCTCCAGCGTGCGCACCGCGACCGGGCGCGCGAAGACGAATTCGAACACCGCCTCGCGGCCGCCCGGCAGCGACGCCTGCGCGCGCCCGCTCTTCCATTTCTCCAGGCCGGTCTTGACGGAGGACTCCACGGCGTCCGGCGCGAGCGGCCTGTCCCAGTCGCCCGCCGGGGCGGGAAACGCGAGCACCGCCACGTCGCGGTAGTCGCGGTCGCGCTCCTGCGCGCCCCATTTGCGCCTCGGCAGCTTCACTTCGACCTTGCGCCCGCCCTTCACGTCCACGCGCATCCATTCGAGCTGGCGCATCGCGTCCGCCGGCTTGATCCACGGGCCGCCGGACGTCGCCCAGCCCGGGCAGTTCTGCATCGTGAACCGCAGCCCCAGCCGCCGGCATTCCGCCGCGGTGAACGCAACCATGCCGTCCCACGGCGCGCTGAGGCACGTGATCTGCGGCGAAACGCCGGGCCACGGCCCGCCGAACTGCCCGTGGAAAAGCTGCACGCCGGATATCCCCGCGCCCGCTATCGCCTCCAGGTCGGCGGTTATCCCTTCCTTGGCCACGTTTCCGCCGATGAAGTGGAACCACGTCTCCGGCCTGCACTCCGCAGGAGGATCCGCGAAAACGTCCCTCGCCGACGCCGCGCCTGCGATGCACGCAAGCGACGCCGCCGCTAAAATGGCTGTGCTCTTTACCATGGATGCCCTCTCTGCATGACCGGTGCTGTCGATTTTGAATGCAGTATACCAAAAAATCCGCGCCGTGAAGCCGCCGCGCCGGATTTTGCATCGCCGCGCCCCGCGCCCCGCGCCGCAACGGCGGAACGCGCGGATTGACCCCGGTCCGGCCGTTTGATATAATCGGCGCTCATGAAGACGAACCGTTCCAACCCCGGACCTGCCGCCGGCGCCCGCGCGGCGATGCCGGCGAAACGCTCCGCATCCGCCGCGCTCGCGGCGTTGCTCGCCCTCCAAGCAGTCCAGGCCGGCGCCGCCGCGCCCGGCGAGACCATATCCGGCTTCGCCGTCGGCCCCGTGACGCTCTCCTGCCGCGAAAGAAACGGCTGGGACGTCCGTTTCCGCCGCGAATCCCCGGAGCCGGGCGTGGAATACGCCGTCGTGGAAATGACGCGCGGAACTCCCGCCGCGCCCGCGCCGTTCGACCTGTCGTTCGACTTTCCGAAAAAGGATGTAGTCGGCCTTTGGAAGCCGGATTCGCCCCGCTCCGGGTTTCCCATGTACTGGAACCCCGCCCGCATGCCGAAAATCGCCAATGTCGACTTCAGGCGATACCTGCCGCTTTTCGCCTGCTACGGCTCCGGCGGCGGCAACCGCGCCGCCTTCGCGCTCTCCGAATCCTCCCGCCCGGTCGCGGTCTGCGGCGGCATCCGCGAAGAGGACGCCCGCCTGTATTTCGCGTTCCGCCTGAACGGCACGAGCGCCGCGCCGGCCACGAATTTCGCGGCACGGCTGAGAATCGACACGCGCGACGTCTTCTGGAGCGACGCCGTGTCCGAAGCCGCCGCCTGGATGGCCGGCGCGTCCGGGCGCGTCCCGGCCCGCGCGCCCGACGCCGCGTTCGCGCCGCTCTATTCCACCTGGTACAACTTCCACCAGGACGTCCGGCAGGACGAAATCGAGCGCGAATGCGCGTTGGCCTCCAAGATGGGCATGAAGACCGTCATCGTGGACGACGGCTGGCAGACGGACGACACGAACCGCGGCTACAGGTTCTGCGGCGACTGGCGCGCAAGCCCGCGCCGCTTCCCTGATTTCAAGGCCCACGTCGCGAGAGTCCACGCGATGGGAATGAAATACATGCTCTGGTACAGCGTCCCTTTCATAGGCGATTCGAGCGACGCGAAAAAACGCTTCAAGGGGAAGTTCCTGTCGCACGACAAGACGCTGCGCACCAGCGTGCTCGACCCGCGTTTCCCTGAAGTGCGCGAATACCTGATCTCCACCTACGAAAAGGCCGTCAAGGAATGGGACATCGACGGATTCAAGCTCGACTTCATCGACAGGTTCAACGCCCCGCCGCTCCCGGAAGGCGCCCCGTCCGGCGGCCGCGACTTCAGAAGCGTGACCGACGCGACGGAGCGGCTTCTCTCCGACATATACAAGCGCCTTTCCGCCATCAAGAAGGACATCCTCGTGGAATACCGCCAGCCGTACGTCGGCCCTTCGATCCGCGCCGGGGCGAACATGCTGCGCGTGGGCGACTGCCCGGCCGACATGCAAGCCAACCGAATCGGGATAGTCAACCTGCGCCTCACGTCAGGCGGCACGGCGGTCCATTCCGACATGCTGGAATGGCATCCTTCCGAAACGCCCGAAGCCGCGGCGAAAAACGTCCTTTCCGTAATGTTCGCCACGGTGCAGTACTCCATGAAACTCTCCGGGGTGGACGGACGCCACGCCGCGATGATCGAACACTGGTGCCGCTTCGGCGCGCAACACGCGCCCGCGCTGCAGCGCGGGCGCTTCCGCGCATACCATCCCGAGCTTTCATACCCTCTCCTCGCGGGCGAGAGCGCCCAAGAGCGGATTTTCGGCGTGTACGCCCCGGAAACGACGGTCGCCACGGGCGCGCTCGACCGCAAGGTGTTCATCCTGAACGCGACCGACGCGGAATCCCTCGCCGTGGAGATTCCCGCCGGGGCGGAAGCCGTCTCCTACGACACGTTCGGCAGGCGCGTCGGCTCGCGCGCCTACGGCGCCGGGCTGCACCGCATGGCCGTCCCGCGATCGGGATACATCGAAATCGCGCCCTTGGAAAAGTAGCGCGCGCCGCCGCGGAGCCCCGCGCGGTTTTGTCCGCCGCGGGGCGAAGTTGATTCGCCGGCGGGGATTTGGTAGAATATCAGCACAAACATCCATGAGACCTATCGCCACAGACACAGCCGATTTCCCGAAATTGAGGACGAGCGGCTGCATATACGTGGACAAGACGATGTACATCCATCGCCTTGCCACGTCTGTCGGCACAAGGCTTTTCTTC
>CADCBS010000077.1 GCA_902799715.1 uncultured bacterium
GTGCGGATGCGCGGCGCCGGCCGCGGGATGCTGGGCGTGGCTATGGACGGGATGCGACGTGCCGGTGGCCGCTTCGGCGGCGGCGGGCGCGGCGGCGGGCGCGGCGGTGTTCTGGGCGATGTCGCGCGCGCGCGACGCCTTTGCGCTGCATCCGGACGCGGCTTCGCCCGGTCCGGCCGGCGCGATGGAAGAAGAAGAGGAGCCGGCGCGGTGAACGCGAAAGACGCCGGCAAGAACGGGGCGCGCGTGGTGACGGCGTTCCCGATAATGCTCCTGGGGGCGGTTTTCGCGGCGGGGATCGCCGTGCTGGCGGTGTCGCTGTACGCGGTGCAGGTGCGCGACACGGCGGAGTTCCGCAACGACCAGTCGCTGCAGTCGCTGCGGCGGGTGCAGATACCGGGAGTGCGCGGCAGGATACTGGACCGCAACGGCAAAGTGCTTGCGCGGAGCCGCCCGGGCGTGTGCGTGGCGTGCTACGTGGACGAGCTGCGGCGGCCGGGGCCGGCGTCGAACACCGTGGATGCGGTGATGTCGGCCGCGGCGTCGCTGTATTCCGCAATCGGAAGGACCGGCGGCGTGCGGCGCGCGCGGGTGGAGCGGCATCTGCGCAACACGTCGCCGATGCCGCTCGTGCTGGCGGAGAGCCTGACCGACGCGGAGCAGGCGCGGTTCGCGGAGCATGCGCAGGATTTCCCCGGGATGGATTTCATGGTGCGCGACGAGCGCGCGTACCCGTGCGGGAAGATGGCGGCGCACGTGCTGGGCTACACGGGGCGCGACAGGCCCGACGACCCTTCCGGCGCGAAGGCGAACTACTACCTGCCGGAGATACGCGGGCGCGAAGGCGTGGAGAAGTTCTACGACGCGTATCTTTCCGGCGTGGCGGGCGAGCATCTGATACAGGTGGATTCGCGCGGCTGCCTGCGCAAGGCGTGGGTGGGGCGCCCGGCGCGCCCGGGGCCGGACCTGTCGCTGACGCTCGACGCGAAGCTGCAGGCGGCGGTGGAGAAGGCGCTTGAGGGGCGCACGGGCGCGGGCGTGGCGATAGACCCGCGCAACGGCGACGTGCTCGCGCTGGCCTCCTCCCCCGCGTTCGACCCCAACGCGTTCGCGCGCGGGATCGCGCCGGACGAGTACGCGGCGCTGCGAGACGATCCGGGGCGGCCGCTGATGGACAGGGCGATAGCGGGGATGTACGCGCCGGGGTCCACGTTCAAGCCGGTGACGGCGCTGGCGGCGCTGTCGTCCGGGGCGGTGGCGCCCGGCTGGGAGTGCGACTGCAAAGGGGTTTTCAGGCTGGGGGCGTTCAGGCTGAACTGCTGGAACAGGTGGGGGCACGGCCCGGTAGACATGGCCGGGGCGATCGCGCAGTCGTGCAACACGTATTTCTGCGAGGCCGGGCGCATGGCCGGCACGAACGCCGTGATATCCGCGGCGCGCGCGTTCGGGCTGGGCGGGGCCACGGGCATAGACCTGCCGGGCGAGAAGGGCGGCACGGTGCCCGACGCCGCGTGGAAGATGCGCCACCTGCACGAGCCGTGGTACCCGGGCGACCTGTGCCAGATGTCGATCGGGCAGGGGTTCCTGCAGACCACGCCGCTGCAGATGGCGGTGGCGTGCGCGGCGATAGCGAACGGCGGAGCGGTGTACAGGCCGCGGCTTTCCGCGCCGGGCGCGGGGAGCCCGCGCCCCCTGTGGCGGCTGCCGTTCAAGGCGGCCGACGTCGCGCGCGTGCGGGCCGCCATGCGCACGGTGGCCGAAAGCGGCACGGGAAAGCGCATCGCGGTGCGCCGGCATGAAGACGGGACGGAGACGAGGCTCGCGGTGGCGTGCGCCGGGAAGACCGGCACGGCGGAGATAGGGCGCGGCGACAGGAAGCGCAAGAACACGTGGGTGATAGCGTTCGCGCCGTACGACAGGCCGACCGTGGCCGTGGCGCTGGTGGTGGAGAACGGCGAGTCGGGCGGCTTGACGAACGCGCCGCTCGTGCACGACATCCTGGCCGCGGCCTTCGGCGAGGTCGAGACGCGCAGGCGCGGCGCGGCCGGCGGCGCGTCCGGGGCGGAGGCGGCGGACTGACATGCGCGCCTTTTTCGCGAGACTCGCCAGGATGGATCTGGCGATCACGCTGTCGATGGCGGCGCTTTCGGCGATCGGCGTGGCGTTCGTGTACTCGGTAGGCTCGGCGTCGTGGGCCGAGACGGGCGCGGCCGCGGCCGTGCGCACGAAATACGTTTCGCAGGCGGCGGCGGCTGCTGCGGGGTTCGCGGCGTATTTCGCGCTCGCGCAGGCGGACTACCGGAAGATCCTGGTCTGGGCGGCGGCGCCGCTCTACGCGCTGTCGGTGCTGGCGCTGGCGGCGGTGCTCGTTTTCGGCACGGAGATAAACCACGCGCGGCGCTGGCTGTGGGGATTCCAGCCCAGCGAGTTCGCGAAAGTGGCGCTGATACTTGCCCTTGCGGCGCTTTTCGGGCCGGGGCGCATGGCGGGGCGCGGCTTCAAGGCGTTCCTGGCGGGCGCGGCGGCGATAGCGGCGCCGGCCGTGCTGGTGAACATGGAGCCGGACCTCGGCACGGTGCTCGTGATGGCGGCCGCGGGCGTGGCGATGATGCTCGCGGCGCGCGTGTGGACGAAGGGCATGGCCGCGATGCTGGCCGCGGCGGCGTGCGTCGCCGCGTTCGAGCTTTCGACGGTGCGCATGGCCGAGCGAGAGCCCGACCCGGAGCGCAAGGCGGAGCTGCTGGCGCGGACCGGGCTGCGCCCCCACCAGATAGACAGGCTCCGCGTGTTCCTGTTCCCGGACACCGACATCCTGGGCGCCGGGTACCACCTGCGCCAGGCCGAGATATCGGTAGGCTCCGGCGGGCTGTGGGGGCGCGGATTCGGGAAAGGGCGGCAGACGCAGTGGGGCTACATGCAGCCGTCCAAGTCCATAAGCGATTTCATTTTCGCGGCGCTGGCCGAAGAGGCCGGCTTCGCGGGATCTGCAACGGTGCTCGCGCTGTACCTCGCATTCCTTGCGGGCTGCGTGCGCACCGCCTTGAAGGCAGACGACGACGGCGGGCGGCTGATAGCCGCCGGCGCCGGCACCCTTGTCTTCTGCCACGTGTACGAAAACGTGGCGATGAACATCGGGCTGATGCCGATAACCGGTCTTCCGCTTCCGTTCATAAGCTACGGAAGAACGTCGCTTGCCGCATTCATGGCCCTCGCCGGGCTTGTACAGAGCGTCGCGGTGCATTCGGGAGACGGCGCCCGCGCCAAAGAAGGAGGATGAAGAAAGATGGGACTGCTGAAAAACCTGTTCGGATGGCTGCGCCGCAGCGAGCTGAAACGCGAGATAATAGTCAACGTGGAGAAGCTCGAGACGCGCGTGGCCGTGATGGAGAACGGACGCCTCGAGGAGTACATGGTCGAACACCCCGAGGACGAGCGCCTGGTGGGGTCCATATTCAAGGGCCGCATCCAGAACCTCGAAAACGACCTCCAGGCCGCGTTCGTGGACATCGGCCTGAAGAAGAACGCGTTCCTGCACTACTGGGACATGATACCCGACGCCGAGGCCGGCCTCGACGAAGAGGGCGACCGCCCGCAGCGCAAGCCGCGCCAGCGCCTCTCCAACGAGGAGATCGCGAAGCGCTTCCCGATAGGGTCCGAGATAATAGTGCAGGTCTCCAAGGGCCCGATCTCCACCAAGGGCCCGCGCGTCACCGCTTCGCTGTCGCTTCCCGGGCGCTACCTCGTGATGATGCCCGGAACGTCCACGCGCGGCGTGTCGCGCAAGATCGGCGACGCCAAGGAGCGCGAGCGCCTGCGCAAGATACTCGGCCGCCTGCCGCTGCCAGAGAACGTGGGCGTGATCGTGCGCACCGCCGGCGCCGACGCCTCGCCGCGCGCCTTCGCGCGCGACCTGCGCAACCTGCTCGACTCGTGGAACGAGCTGAAGCACAACATCGACACCCGCCGCACGCCGTGCTGCGTGTACCACGAGTACGGCCTGGTCGAGCGCGTCGTGCGCGACTGGCTCACCGAAGACGTCGATTCGATCGTGATCGACGACGAAGCCACGTTCGGCGAGATGCGCGAGTCTGTATCGCGCATCTCGCGCCGCGCGCGCTCCAAGCTCCGCCGCTACGACGGGCTTGCCAACATTTTCGAGCACTACGGCGTGGAGCGCCAGATAACGGAGGCCTTCCGGCGCAAGGTGAACCTCAAGTCCGGCGGCTACCTGGTGATAGACGAGACCGAGGCGCTCATCTCCGTGGACGTGAACACCGGCCACTACCGCGGCTCCGGCTCGCAGGAGGAGGCGATCCTCGCCGTGAACCTCGAGGCCGTGGAGGAGGTCGCCCGCCAGCTGCGCCTGCGCAACATAGGCGGCCTGGTGGTGCTGGACCTCATCGACATGAAGAGCCGCAAGCACCAGAACGCCGTGCACAAGGCTCTCAAGAACGCCCTGCGCAGGGACCGCTCGCGCACGAACGTGCTGCCGATCTCCGACCTGGGCCTGCTGGAGATGTCGCGCCAGCGCCGCGAGGAGTCGATACTCTCCATGCTGTCGTCCACCTGCCCCGTGTGCGGCGGGCGCGGCGTGGTGAACTCCCCGCTCGCGGTGTCGATAGCGATCCAGCGCCAGCTGACCACGCTCCTGCGCCGCGCGGCCGAGGCGCACAAGACCCTCGTGCCGAAGATCGTCGTGGCGCCGGCCGTGATGCAGCGCCTGCGCACCGAGGACGCCGCGGTCCTGGCCGCGCTGCAGCAGCGCTTCGGCACCCGCCTGACCTTCGTGTCGGAACTCCACCGGCACCCCGAGTCGTTCAATATACTGGACTCCGAGTCGGGACAGGTGCTATACTCCGAAGGCAACGCGCGCCAGACGCCTTGACGCGTCCGCGCGCGCCCGACACGCTTGGGACGACATCCGATGAAGAGACTATCCGCGTTGATATCCGCCGCCGCTCTCGCGGCCGCCGCGCCGGCCTTCGCCGCCGAAGGCGACGGCACGTACTCGCCCACCGCCGCGAAGATAGGCGGGGCGCTCCGCTTCGCCGGCGACAGCCTGGTGTACGACCGCGGCAGCGGCGAGTTCGCCGTGACCGGCAACGTGCAGGCGGCGGCCGGCCCGGTGCGCTTCTTCTCCGGCTCCGTTTCGCTTTCCAGGCGCGACGGAAACGGCGTGTACGACCTGGGCGACGGGTACCTCACGACGTGCACGAACGACGCCGGGCATCTGCACTGGAAGGTAGCCGGGCACCTGCGCTACGAACAGGACAGGGCCGTGATCGTGGACAACGTGGTGCCGTATTTCATGGACGCGCCCGTAGGCTGGTTCCCGTACTGGTACTACCCGCTGAACACCGACTACGGCTTCCGCGCCATGCCCGGCTACCGCTCCCGCTGGGGCGCATACCTGCTCACCGGCTACGTGTACAACATATTCGGCGAGGAGATCCAAAGCCCCGAGCGCTTCTCGCTGGGCGGCTCCACCTACGCCGACTACCGCACGAAAAACGGCTTCGCCCTGGGCCAGACGGTGCGCTGGAACCTGCGCCGCGCCGGCTGGGGCAAGCTGCGCCTGTACAACGCCTGGGACCGCGACTGGGACCGCTACCGGAACCACGCCGACGACCCTTCGTACCATTACGCCAACTGGGGGTCCAAGGTCGACTACAGGCGCTACAGGATAGGCCTCGACCACCGCGCCGAGCTCACCGAGCGCGACACGCTGCGCGTGCACGCCTCGTACCTCAGCGACTCGTACGTGCTCCACGACTTCTTCGAGGAGTTCGAGCGCCGCGAGTCGATCCCGGTGAACGAGGCTTCATACGAGCACCGCGGCCTGTCGTGGGCGGCCGGCGCCGGAGTGTCCGGCTCCGTGAACGAATTCTACGGCGGCACGCGCCGCATGCCCGAAGGCTGGATGGACGTCGCGCCGCAGCCGCTCGTGCCGGGCCTCCCGGAAATCGCGCTCGTCGAATCCCAGGCGCGCGCCGGCTGGCTCGACCGCGACCCCGCCAAATACCTCACCGACGACCCCGTGTACAAGTACGGGCCGGCGCGCTGGGCCGACTACAGCGCCTTCAGGTTCGACTTCGCCAACCGCCTGACTTCGCCGTTCAAGGCCGCCGACGTCCTTTCGTTCACGCCCCGCGTCTCGCACCGCGGAACGTGGTATTCCGATTCGGGACGGCTCGACGACGCGCAGCACGCCTCCGGAAACGGCAT
Source organism: uncultured bacterium (assembly GCA_902799715.1). Taxonomy (GTDB): domain Bacteria; phylum Verrucomicrobiota; class Kiritimatiellia; order RFP12; family UBA1067; genus CADCBS01. The sequence goes on from CADCBS010000077.1 coordinate 6,226, forward strand.
ATACCGCAATACGGTCGACGCCGGCCTCACGGTCTCCGCCCGCGCCACCGGCGACTTCGACAACGGCCTGCGCCACGTGTTCGAGCCTTACGCCGACTTCACCTGGCAGAACGTCCAGACCCACGCGCGCGGCGAGGGCGGGCGCGTGTACTATTTCGACAACCGCGACCGCTCGTACGACTGGCTCGACCAGTTCGGGTTCGACGGACGCTACCTGCCCTATTCGTGGTACGGCGTGCGCCCGGGCTTGCGGAACACGTTCTTCAGGACGCTCAAGGACGGTTCGCGCCGCCGCGTGCTGGACGTCGACGCCTACGCCGCCGTGCAGTTCAACAGGTCGCACCGCGATCTCGACGGGCGGCCGTTCTCGCCCGACAGCCCCAACTACGGCAGCTATTCGCACCGCGCCGTCACGCCCGGGGCGTCCGCGCGCTGGCGCGTCGACGAGCGTTCGTCCCTCTCCGCACGCGTGGAGTACGACTGCCAGAACGACGCCGTGGCGTACGCCGACGTCACATGGCGCCAGGCCCTGTCCGACTCGTTCTCGTACTACGCGAACTACTCCGGGCGCGACTACAGGCTGTGGGACTACGCCGACACCGCCATCGGCGCATGGAACCGCTCGCGCGAAAACATCCTCTCCCTCGGCTTCACGCACGTCGTGGCCGACCCCGTCGCGTGGTCGCCGTTCATCCGCTACGACTGCCGCCGCAACGAAATCGACGAAACCGGCTCGTGGTTCGAATACCGCCTGGACTGCCTGGCGTTCCGCCTGTCCGTGGCGCACCAAAGCTCGTTCATGCGCGTGGACGGCTCGAAGCGGCGCGACGACCTGCGCGTCGCGTTCAGCGTGTACGTGCGCGCGTTCGGCCCTTCCACGGCGCTGGACCTGGCCCGGTACTGACAGCCGGCGCCGGCGGCCGCGCGCTCTCCGCGCGCCGCCCCGCGCCTCGTCCGCCATCACGTCCCCGCCGCGCCTACTCTTCCACGGCGCGGCGGTTCCGCTTTTTCTCCGAATGCGCATGCTTGTCGGCGAGCATGCGCTCCTTCTGCCGGCGCGAGCGTCGCCGCTTCTGCCGCCTGATCTTTTCGCGCTCCTGCAGCCTGGCGCTTTTCTCCCCGTGTTCGATTTCGAGGATCCGCTCCGCGAGCGCGCGCCGCGCAAGCCACCGGTTTGTCTCGCGCGAACGCGTTTCGCCGCACCTCACGGAAATCCCGCTGGGCCCGTGCGTCAGCCGCACGTTGTTCGAGGTCTTGTTCGTCTTCTGCCCGCCGGGGCCGCCCCCGAGGACGAACGTCTCCTCGAGATCGCACTCCCTAACCCCGGCGCGCTCCATCGTTTCTTTTATTTTGGCTATGGTTTCGTCTGCGATCATTATGGTATACTCCCTCCCATGTGCAAGGCATTGGTAGTTCTGGCGGACGGTTTCGAGGACGTCGAAGCCGTGGCCGCGATAGACGTGCTCCGCCGCGGCGGGGCGCATGTCGACGTCGCGTCGTGCGGCGGCGGCCGCGTCGCCGTCTCCGCCCACGGGCTGCGCGTGGAGGCCGACGGCGCGCTTGCGGACTTCGCGGACGGCGCGTACGGCGCAATTATACTCCCCGGCGGCGGAAAAGGCACGGAAAATCTCATGGCGAGCGGACTCGTCACGGATCTCCTGCGCAGGCAGCGCGCGGCCGGGCGGCTCGTATGCGCCATCTGCGCGGCCCCGGCGGCGCTCGCCGCCGCCGGCGTGCTGGACGGCGCGGAGTTCACCTGCTATCCGGGGATCGAGGAGCGGATAGGGCGCGAGCCGGAGGCGGCGGACGTCGTCGCCGACGGCGCGACCGTCACGGGGCGCGGCCCCGCCGCGGCCGTGAAGTTCGCGCTCGCCGTCCTGGCGCGCCTCGTGTCGCCCGAAGCCGCGCGCGCGGTGGCGGACGGCATGCTCGTCCCGCCCGGCGAGAGGCCGGAGGGGCAGTGACGGACGGAACGAAAGATCTGCGCGGCGGCGGTCCGCGCGTCACCGCCGCGATGTCCATTGCCGGCGCGCTTCTGTTCGCCGTCGGCGCGTACGTCTGGTGGTCGCACCGGCCGAGCCGCCCGTACGTCGTCGTGGGCAGGCACGAATTGAGCAAGGCGGAGCTTGACCGGTTCGCCCGCTCGCGCATGGAAGACGCCAAGAACCGCGGCATGATCACCCCCGGCCAGATGCTCAATCCCGAGGTGACCGAGAAATACCGCCGCGAGGCCGCCCAGATGTGGGTTTTCCGCACGGTGCTGCTCGACGAAGCCCTGCGCCTGAAGATGAAGGCGTCGCCCGCCGACGAGAAGCGCTACCGCGACAGCCTCGAGTCCGCCCTGCGCCGCCACAAGCTCGGCAGCACCGTGGAAGACTGGTTCAAGTCGGGCGTCCTGCCCGAAAAGGAATTGCGCGAGCGCTACAGGGAAGACATCCTCGTGGACATGCTCCTGCGCGAGAACGTGGTGAAGGCGATCCCCCGCCCGACGGCGGAGGAAGTGGACCGCCTGTTCCAGGAGAGAAGGAGGAACGGCGCCGTCTCCGCCACGCGCGCGTCCGTTTCCGAGGCCATCTCCCGCGAACGCTACCGCAAGGCCCTCTACGAATACTACATGAAGCTTTTGCAGTCCGCCGACGTGCATCCCGCCGGTCTCGTCCCCACGGAAGTCCCCCCGGAAGGCATCGGCACCCCCGTGCTGCAGTAGACCGAGAAAGGATCCGGACATGCGAAATGCGAAATGCGTCTTTTCCGCCGCTGCGGCCGCCGCCGCCGCGATCGCCGTGCGCGCGGCCGCCCCCGCGGCCCCCGCCCCCGCGAAGCCGGCGTTCGCCGCCATGGTAGGCTCGAACGTCCTGTCCGCCGCCGAGGCCGACGCCCGCGGCAAGGTGCTGCTCGAGGACGAACGCAGGTTCAACATGCTTTCCTATACGCCAGACATGCAGCAGGAGGCCGAAGCCCACTACCGCAACGAGGCCGTGGAGCGCTGGATCTGCGGCAAGGTGCTGGCCGACGAAGCGCGCCGCCTCGGCTTCAAGGCGTCCGCTGCCGAAATCTCCGCCCAGATACTGAAGATGGACTCCGTCCTGCGCAGGAAGCGCGGCGTCACGGCGGACAAGTTCATAAAGTCCTGCCCGTTCGGCGAGGACGTCTTGCGCGCCGACATCGAAAACGCCGTCTTGATCGACAAGCTGCTCGCCGCCGAGGTGTTCGCGAAGATCCCCGTCTCCGACGCGGAGATGCTCGCCGCCGTGGACGCCGCAAGGGCCGCGAACGCCAAACTCAAGCCCGGCGCGCGAAAGGCGCCCGAAACCGCCGCCGCGGCGATAGTCGCCGTCAGGCGGAAGAAGTTCCCGGCGGCGTTCCGCGCCTGGTACGCCGGTCTCAGGAAAAAGGCCGCCGTCAAGAAGGCGGATTCGCCCAAGCCGCCCGCCAAAAAGCCCGCGGCTGCCAAGAAGCCCGCGGCGGAAAAGCCCGCCGCGTCCAAGCCGCCCGCCAAGGCCGCGCCCGCCAAAAAGCCCGCGGCCGGCTGACGTCCGCATCGCCCCTTCCCCCCGTCCCCCCCCCCCGCAACGACAGGAACGACAGATGGAACTTTCCCTGCTCCTTGGAGAATTCGCCGTCGACGGCAGGCTCGTCACGCTGCAGCCGCTCGGCAACGGAAACGTGAACGACACGTTTCTGGCCGTGTACCGCAACACGTTCACCGAAACGCAGCTTGTGGTGCAGCGCATCAACAGCAACGTGTTCCCCGTGCCCGAGGCGATAATGTCCAACATGCACAAGATCACGTCGCACTGCCACGCGAAGCTCCAGCGCGAGATGGATTCGTCGGACCGCGTCTGGCAGATGCCGCGCATCGTGCAGACGAACGACGGAAAGGATTTCGTGAAGGACGACAACGGCGACTGCTGGCGCGTCATAACGCTCATCCCCTCCGCGACCGCCCACGACCGCGCGCAGAGCGCCGAACACGCGCTCGAGTGCGGCTCGGTGCTGGGGCATTTCCACCACCTGCTGTCCGATTTCGACCCGTCCACCGTGCAGGACCCCCTGCCGGGATTCCACGTAACGCCTCTCTACCTGAAGGCGTACGACGACGTCCTTTCGCGCGATCTGGCGGCGGCGCGCCTCGACGCCTCGATGGAGGCGCGGCGCTGCGCCAAGTTCATCGCGCAGCGCCGCGGCCTGGCGAACGTGCTGGCCGACGCCGAAAAGCGCGGCGACATAGTGCGCCGCATGGTCCACGGCGACCCCAAGGTGAACAACATCATGATCGACGTATTCACCGCCAAGGGCACCGCGATGATCGACCTCGACACCGTGGCCCCCGGCCTCGTGCAGGTCGACTTCGGCGACGCGCTGCGCTCCATCTGCAACCCCGCCGGCGAGGAGGAGACGAATCTCGCCAAGGTGAAGTTCGACGAAGACCTGTGCCACGCCTTCTGCAAGGGCTACATGGCCGAGGCCGCCGATTTCATGACCGACGGCGACCGCGCCATGCTGTACGATTCTATACGCCTCCTGCCGTTCGAGCTCGGCCTGCGCTTCTTCACCGACTACCTCGCCGGCAACGTCTACTTCAAGACCCGCCATCCCGAGCAGAACCTGAACCGCGCCCGCGTGCAGTTCCGCCTCTGCGAGTCCATCGAAGCGCGCGAGCGCTCGATCAGGGCCCTGCTCGATTCGTTCTGACGCCCCCATGGTCATCCTCGGCGTCGATACGTCCCTGCGGTCCACCGGATACGCCGTTCTCGAGACGCGCGGGTCCTCCCTGGCGGCGCTGGACTACGGAACTGTGGCGAACCCGCAGACGCTGCCGCTGTCCGGGTGCCTCGCGGCGATCTACGCGCGCATCGCGGAACTTGTCCTGCTGCACCGCCCCGACGCCGTGGCGGTGGAAAAGGTGATATACGCCAAGAACGCGCGCACGATGCTCGTGCTGGGCGAAGCGCGCGGCGCGGTCGTGGCCGCCGCCGCCACCGCCGGCGTGAATGTCTACGAATACGAGCCGCGCCGGGTGAAATCCGCGGTCTGCGGCAACGGCATGGCCGAGAAGGGCCAGGTGCAGCGCATGGTGCGCGTGCTCGTGAACCTGCCGCTACTCCCCCAGAACGACGCCGCCGACGCCATGGCCATAGCCATCGCGCACACGCATTCCTACGCCCCGGAAAGCATCTGACCCCGCCCCGCAGCCCGCCGCGCCATTTTTTGAAAAATCCTGCATGCGATATTGACGTGAATTGCAAGCGAAATGAGACACCCCATTGAAGATATTACCGAGACATTTGGGAAGCAGACCGAACAGTTTCATAGTTTCGTCCTTTCTTGGATAG
>CADCBS010000078.1 GCA_902799715.1 uncultured bacterium
CGCCGTGCTGCTCGACGGGCGCGACGGCGCGCGCTCCGGCGGAACCGGCCGCACCGCCGACTGGGAAAGGGCGCGCGCGGAAAAGCGCGCCGGGCGGCGCGTAGTCCTGGCCGGCGGCCTGTCCGCCGGCAACATCCGCGCCGCCGCCGCCACAGGGGCGGACGTCCTCGACGTGAACAGCGGCGTCGAGACCGCGCCGGGCGTGAAGTCTCCCCGGCTTCTCGAAGAGACGGTCGCCGCCCTGCGCGGATGCCCGGTTCTTTGATATACTCGCCTGCGCCGGGGGGCGCAAGACGAAGGAAACACGGATGGAAATCACTGAAGACGGCATATCGAAGGAAGACGCCCTGGCGCTGCTGGCGCCGGGGCGCAGGGAGGAACTGCGCGAACTCGCGCACGAGACGACCGCCAGATTCGCCGGAAAGCGGTTCGACTTCTGCTCGATAGTGAACGCGAAATCGGGCAGATGCACTGAGGACTGCAAATGGTGCGCGCAGTCGGCCCGCTGGGACACGGGATGCGAAACGTACGGCTGGATCGGCACGGAGGCGTGCGTGAAGGCCGCGATGGAGGCCGAGGCGAACGGCGCGGACAGGATCGGGATCGTCACGTCCGGGCGCCGCCTGTCGGCAGCAGACGTCGACGCCGCGTGCGAGGCGCTGCGCGCGATGCGCGCGAAAACGCGCATCGGCCTGTGCGGATCGCTGGGGCTGCTTTCGGAAGGCGACCTGGAAAAGCTGCGCGCGGCCGGGCTCGAGCGCGTGCACTGCAACATCGAGGCCGCGCCGTCGCTATTCCCGTCGCTTTGCTCCACGCACACCACGGCGGAGAAGATCGCCACCCTGCGCGCCGCGAAGCGTCTGGGCTTGCAGATCTGCTGCGGCGGAATCGTCGGCATGGGCGAGACGGACGCCCAGCTCGTCGAATTCGCGTTCGCGCTGAAAGAGATCGACCCCGACTCCATACCCGTGAACTTCCTGCACCCGGTGGAGGGGACGCCGCTCGCCGCGCTGGGCGTGCCGGACCCGGAACGCGCCATCGACGCCGTCGCGCTGCTGCGCATGGTCAATCCGCGCACGCCGCTCAGGTTCGCGGGCGGCCGGCGCGACCTTTCCGACGAAGCCGCGGTGAAATGCGTCTATGTCGGCATGTCCGCCGGGATAGCCGGACCGTTGCTCACTACGCCGGGCGCGGATTTCGACGACGACCGCGAACTCGCCGTCCGCGCCGGATACGAGGTCACTTGCCGGAGATCGCCACGTCCACCGGAACGGTGAGGCCCGGCAGGGCCTTGTCGAGGTCCGCCGGGGTCATCGCCACGAGGATTCCGCGGTGCCCGGCGTTTATGTATATCTCCGGGAAGTCGTATATCGTCCTCTGCACGTATACGGTCATGCGGCGCTTCGTGCCGAACGGCGACGTTCCGCCCACGTGGTAGCCGGAGTGTCTGTCGGCGACTGCGGGCTCGCACATCTCCACCGTCTTGCAGCCGCGCGCGCGTGCGAGGTTCTTCAGCGAAATCTCGCAGTCGCCGTGCATCAGGCATACGAACGGCTTGCGCGTCTCGTCCTGCAGGATCAGGGTCTTTATCGTGGCGTGGTGGTCCAGCCCCAGGCATTCCGCGGCCTGGACCGTGCCTCCGTGCTCGGTGTAGTCGTACGTGCGCGCCTGGTAGGGGACCTTGGCGGCGTCGAGCGCGCGCAGGGCGTTCGTCTTTGGTATCGTGGCGGGTTTCATCGCGGTGGAAGTATACCAAACGCCGCGCTTCCGGAGGCGGGAAAACAGGCCATGGCCTCCGGTTCCGCCGACGGCCGGCCGCTTTACCTGACTTCGGCGAAGCGCGTCCGCTCCCGCCCGCCGGCGTCTTTCCACGTCAGGCGGTAGCGGCCCTTGAAGCCGCGGAACGAGACCTTGCCGTCAGTACATCTTGTTTCCGTAGACAAGTATTTTCTTGAGCGACAGAGACTTCTTGCCGCCGCCAGGCTCGAAACCCACCTTGACGAACTTCGCCGTCGGCGGATCCTTGCGCAGATCCACCCTCAAACCTCCGGTCCCCGCCGACGCATCCACGGTCTTGTTCCACAAGCCGTCTCCGGCCGTCCAGACGACAAGCCCCTTCGCCTCTCCCACCACGGTCACGCCGGTTATTTCCACATATCCGGCAAGCTCGACAACCACCCACGGCGCATCTTCGGCCTTCGTCGCGAACAGTCCCTTCCGCTTCGGGTCGTAGGGCGTCGCGTCGGACACCCTCGCGTGGTCCTCGGGCGTGTCGCCCCTGCCCCTCGACGAAACCTTCACGAGCGCGTCGCCCGAGACGAGCGGCGCGCCGTAGTCCGTCACGGGGACCTTCGCCGTTCCCTCCGGCGGTTCGCGCTCGTTCCGGAAGTCCGCCAGCATGCGGAACGCATACCTGTCCGACCGGAAATCGCCCATCGCGAAAAGCCGGCGCCAGTCGAAGACGCTTTTCCCCGTTTCCCCCGCGCCCGCGGCGGCCGCGAAGAAGCGCCCGAGGCGGTCTTTGTCCTTCCCGAAGCGCTCGATCGCGAAGCCGAATATCTGCGGCATGAAGGCGGGACTGCCCTTGTTGGCCTCCATCGCGACCGCAAGCAGCTTCTCCTCAAGCTCCGGGCTGCCCTTGAACCGCTCCAGCGCGCGGTCGAGCGCGTCTTTCCTGAAATCCATCTCCTCGGCGATATGGGACTTCGGCTGGGGCAGGGCGCGGAACACCTTCGCCGTCTCCTTCGCGAGCTCCGCATCGTCCATCCCCTTCTTCTGCATCGCGTCGAGCGCCTCGTGCGCGAAGTCCCAAGTGACGAGACGTCCTTCCGGCTGTAGCCTGACGAGCTCGCCGAGATATGTCCGCCATCCGTCGATGGACGTGTCGGCGGACTTGAGCGAGCCGGCGTAGGCGCGCCACGCCGTGTAGTTGTAGGGGCAGCGCATGGCCGCCTCCTTGATGCGTCCCGCGAAGAGCAGCAGTTCCGACTCGTCGTGCGCCGTGCGGTCCGCAAACGCGCGCTCCGTCGACTGCAGATACTGGAAACCGTTCCCCCAGATCGAAAAGCATTTGTTGGAATAACGGTTGGCCTTATAATAGATCTGCCAGTCGCCTTTTTCATCGCGCATGGCCCAGCAAAGATGCGGCGGACGCCCCGGGCGGTTCAAGGTAACGGCCATAAGGCCCTGCGAATTGGCGGCGCGCGCCGACCATTGCGACACCTCCAGGCAGACGCCGCCCACGCGGGAACGCAGGTATAGGCGCGGCAGGCCGGACGCCTCCCATGGCCGCATGTACCCTTCCCACGCCCGCATGTGCGGACGGAACTTCCGGAACTTGTTCGCACCGAAACAGTTTGTCTTGCGGTAGGGTACGTTTCTGCTCACGGAGCCGGGACGGCGCGCCGGGAAGCGGCGCTGGGCGTTGAGGTAGAGCGTCTCCGCCGCGTCCGCCGGGCGCCGCACGATGAAGCGCCATTCGCGGCAGTCGCGCTTCGCCGCCTCCTTGACGAACCGGCCCGCCGTGCCGATTCTGCGAAACGCGGCCCAGTGGCGCACTGTCGCCTTCATGTCGTCGCCCTTCTGCGCGTTGACCGCCACTGCAACCGTCACCCTGCGGCCCGTCTCCGTGCGGCTCCACTTCCCGTCTTCGTCGTTGAGGAAAAGCGTCATCAGCGTCTCCAGCGCAAGCGGCGCGTCGAACACCGGTCCGGAAAGCAGGAAGTCCTCGAGCGTCGCGTCGTCGTCCCAGAGTCGGGAGAACAGCCTGCGCCCGCCTTTCGCCGCAATAATTTCGAGAATCTTCTTCTCGCCGCAGATTTCGACAAGGCGTTTCCTCAAAATCGCGCGGCGGACGGGCGCCCCCGGCTTCAGGTCATCCGGTTTCAATTTCCGGCCGTCGAACGTCTGTCGCCGGATGCTCTCCGCCCAATCGGCATTCGACGCCCGGCTCCCGGCCTCGGGCTCAAGCAGCTTCGGCTCGAGGTTCACCACGCCGTCGCCCCACGCGCCGAGTCCGCGCAAGGGATCCTTCGGCGGGGCGGGGACGTCCACGCCGAGTTCTTTCAGAAACTCGTACGCGGGCCAGCCCCAGAAAGACGACGGCCCCGCATCGTACGCGGCCTTCAGGCATGCGATGCACCGCTCCCTGTTCGCGACAAGATTGTACCGCAGGAACGCGAACTCGGCCATGTCCGCCGACTGCCGCTCCTCGGGGTTCAGTTTCCCGGACGGGCGCGCGCGCAGTTTCGCTATGAATTCCCTTCCCTCGTCCAGCCTGCCTTCGGCGCCAAGCAGGTTCGCCCGCCTCACGTCTTCATAGCCGTCAGCGGCGCGGACGGGCTGTATGGCGCTCAAGTCCGGCGCGGAGGCCGCGGCGGCCGCGGCGGCCGCGAGCAAAGCGGCGCCGAACACGGCAATAGACGTTTTTCTTCTGTACATGTTCAACACCTTTCCTCTTTCGCCCAGTGCGCCTTGAAGGCTGGTTTGCTACGGCCGGAGGTGGCGCGGAAGTTCTGGCGCCCAGTGCGCCCTGAAGGCTGGTTTGCCGCGGCCGGAGGTGGCGCGGAAGTCCTGGACAATGTCGACTACGACCCAGTCGACGCCGTCGTCAGAGCCGAGGAGACGCCAATCGCGCGGGTCCCGCTCTTCATAGTCGTTGGCCGTGTACCACCTGTAGCCCGAAAGCTTCGTCGGCTCCGCGAACTTGAACTGCAGCCACACCGCCGAGCGTCTTGCCGCGCTTGCCTTGCAGTCGGCCCTGAAGTCCAGCCACTTCGTGCCGGTGTCGCCGTCCACGGCGCGGTCCGGCGTCTCGCCTTCGCCGAAATCGCCATCGCCGCCGTCGAAGCCAAGCTCGAACTTGCCGGCGGGGATCGCCTTGCCGCCGGCGTCGAACAGCTCGAGTTCCGAAAGCTGCATGCAGTATGCGGGCCTCTTCGTGCGGTCGACGCAGAAGCGGTACATCCTGAACGGCTGCCTCGGCCGGGCCTTCCATTCCCGCTCGAGCTCCAGCACGTCCTTGCCTGTCCGCTTCTTCCAGTATGTCTTCTCGTCGTACTTCCCCGTGCGGCAGATTGCGTTCAGGTCGCGGACGGTCCCGGGATGCCTCGTCTCGACGAAGTTCAGGAAATTCGCGGACTCGCGGTAGGCCGAGTTGTAGCGCACATTCTTCGGGTCGAGATTCATGTCGCACCCATGCGCCTCCGGCTCGTAGAGATACCACCGCACATAGTCGGCAAGCCCCTCCGTGAGCCAGTGCGCTCCATTCCCCCGGCGGTAGTCCTGGACGACATGGAAGAGTTCGTGTATGCCGCAGCCCACGTCCCCGGGATTCTCGCCGATCCACTTGCGGCTGAACGTCACGCGGCTTCCTGCCGCATACGCCGAGCAGTCGATGTCTTCCTTGAAATTGAATGTCAGCTTCTTCGGCGGCTTCCACCCCTCCGAGGGGAACATCTCCACGAGCCTGGGATACCACTTGCGGACCGCCGGAGCAAGCCGCGTCATCATCCACTGGCCCAGTTCCGGCGCGGCGGAGGCGTCAAAGACGTACTCGTATTCCGCGCTGCCGCCGGCGAAGCGGAGCGAGCCGCCCTTCATTATGTCGGCATGGCGTATCTTGGCGCCTTCAAGCCTGCGCCCGTCGAGCAGGACCTCGCGGGACGCCTCGCCAGGCGCGTCGGATGCGACGCGGAACGTCTTTCCGCCGCCGACGTCGATCGAGACGCTCTGCAGCTGCGCCTCGCCCAGCACGTACTCGCCGCCGCACGGATCGAAAGGATAGAAGCCGAGGCATGCGAACACGTACCACGCGCTCATCTGTCCGCAGTCGTCGTTTCCGCACAGCCCGTCCGGCGACGGATAGTACTGCGTGTCGACGACCTCCTTGATGTATTTCGCCGCGAGGTCGCGCCGCCCGAGGAGCGAGAAGAAATAGATGTTGTGGTGGCTCGGCTCGTTGCCGTGGCAGTACTGCCCGATGAGACCCGTGACGTCGGGGACCTTGCCGGCGCCCTTGGACGAGTCCTCGGCGAAAAGACCCTCGAGCCTCTTGACAGCGGCTTCCCTGCCGCCGAGGAGGCCGACGAGGAGGCCGGGGTCCTGCATGACGTGCCAGTTCCAGTGGAAGGCGTTGCCCTCCGTGTAGTCGCAGCCGCTGACGTGGCTCACCTTGTAGGGGTCGAACGGCTCGCGCCACGCGCCCTTGGAGTCCTTGCCGCGGATGAACCCGGTCGCGCTGTCGAAGCAGTTGGTCCAGTTGCGGGAGCGGTCCAGGAAACGGGCCGCGTCCCCGGGCTTCCCGAGCGCCCCGGCGAAACGCGCGGCGCATGCGTCGTCGTAGCAGCCTTCCAGGAGACGCGACACGCTCTCGTCGCGGACTATGTCCATCGGATAGTAGCCGTACTTCTCGATGAGCTCGTAGCGGGCCTTGTACCGGCCGCGGTTCCGGGTGAGGGTGGTCCGCACGCACTCCCACGCCTTGTTCCAGTCCACGCCTTCGAACCCCTTCAGGTACGCGTCGACGACCATCGGCACGGAGTGGACGCCGATCATGCACTGGTTGTCCTTGCCCCAGAGCGCCCACACCGGAAGGAAGCCGTTGCGGTCGAAGTGCTTGATCATCGAATTGACGAAGTCCGGCACGTACTCGGGCGCGAATATGGTGTACAGCGGCCCCGCGGCGCGGTAGGTGTCCCAGCAGGAGAACGTGGAATACTCCGTCTCCTCGCCGACGTCCGAGACGAGGTTCGGCTGGAAGCAGAGGTGGTACAGGGACGTGTAGAGGCACTTGAGCCGGTGGGCCTCGCCCTTCGCCTCCACGCGGCCGAGCAGCTTGCGCCACGCGGCCCGGTTCGCGGCGAGGACGCCGTCGAAGTCCCATCCCGGGATCTCCGCGTCGATGTTGCGCCTTGCGCCCTCGGCGGAAGTGCGCGAAAGCGCGACCTTCAGATACACGACGTTGTCCTTCGAGACGTCGAAATCGTAGAGCCGCATGGGTATCTTGGCGCCGCCTGCCTGCCGCACCACGCGCTTCGCGACCGGCTCTGCGGAAATCTCCCACGCGAAATAGAGGTCGTGCTCCGGCCAGCCTTCGCGGTCGATGCGCCCCGAAACGCGGCGGTCCGCCATCTCCGCGATTTCGGCCTTGTTCACCTTGCGGAAGCTCCACGACGGATCGAAAAGAAGTTGCGCGGGCCTGTCCTTCGGGAACGTGAAGCGCCATATCGCCACGCGGGGCGAGCAAGTCGCCTCGACCCGTACGCCGTCCTTCAGCGTCACGCCGTAGTAGCCGGGCGAGGCCCTTTCGCTGCGCTTGTCGTATCCGGAGGCGACGTTGCGCCAGGACGGTTCGCCGCGCCTGCCGCTCGCCGGCATGAACCCCAGGTCGGTGAACTCGCTGCACCCCGTGCCGCTCAGATGGTTTTGGGAGAAGCGCGCGATCTTCCTGTCGTTGTACTGGTAGCCCGAGCATCGTTCCCACCCGCCGTGCCCGGTGTCCGGGCCCGGCTGCACCATGCCGAACGGATAGGCGGCCGCGGGGGTCGTGTGGCCCGTCCCGCCGGTTCCGACGAACGGATCCACGCAGTCCAAGACGTCCGGCCGCGCAACCTGCGCCGCGGCCATGGAAAACACGGCCAGCAGAAAGCGGACATGCGCCGCCTGCCGGCCCGGCAGAGTCCGGAACCCCGGCGCCGCTGCAGGCCTGTGCCTATCGGTGAAACTTGTCGCCATAAGCGATTTCACTTTCTTTTGCAACCTTGTTTTCCGTTTGGTTCCGCATTTCTCACTGCCCCGCGACGACGAGCAGCGCGAGGCCGGCGACGAAGAGGAGGATCATCGCGAGGTTGAGGACGCCGGACGCCTTCGGCGCGCCCTTGAACTCCTTCCACACGAGGATGCCCCACAGCGCCGACACGAGCGTCGCGCCCTGCCCGAGCGCATACGCGATCGCCGCGCCCGCGGTGCCGGCCGTCACGAACGAAAGGAGCGTCCCGGTCGCCCAGATGCACCCGCCGAGGATGCCGACGAAGTGGACGAACAGGCTGCCCTTGAACCACTCCGCGCCTTTCACGGGCGCGCCCGAAACCGGCTTCTTCATCATGATCGTGTTGAACACGAAGTTGGACGCGAAAACGCCCAGCGTGAACACGAAAAACGCAGTGTAGGGCGTCATCTTGCCGGCTTCCGGCGAGGGGTTCTCGAAGGCCATGTCCACGACGCGGTTGACGAGCGGAGAGAACCAGCTCATCAGAAGGCCGGCGCAGACGGCGAGGATCAGCCCTTTCTTCACGGTGGAGGAGTCCGCCGCGCCGCCCGCTGCGCCCTGCTTCGCCTTGAACGCAAGTGCGTTGCAGACGATGGAAACGACGATCACCGCGAGCCCCGTCCAGATGAGCAGCGGATTGCCCTTGCCGTCGACAAACCAGTTGGCGACGGTGCCGCCGACAAGCGCGAGCCCCACGCCCACGGGGAACGCGACCGACATCCCGGCCACCGCGATCGCCGCGGAGAGCAGGATATTCGAGGCGTTGAACACGATGCCGCCGAGGAACGGCCAGACCCACTGCGACGCGGAGCTCGACTTCAGGTTCTCGGCGAAACTCCACGCGCCGCCCCCGCAGGACCCGGCCGTGAAGCCGGCGGCAAGCGCGAAGAGGACGAGTCCGAGGACGTAGTCCCAGTAGAACAGCTCGAAGCGCCAGGTCTTGCCCGCGAGCTTCTGGGTGTTGCCCCAGCTGCCCCAGCAGAGCATGGTGACGACGCAGAGGAGGACGGCGATTGTGTAGTTGCTGCAGTAGTACATGGTTTTGAGCCTTGAGTTTAGAGTCGAGGGTTGAAAGTGAAAGCCTAAAACCGGAAGTCCGATGTCGGATGTCCGATGTCCTATGCGATTTCCTTCCGGAACGGCACGGACGACTGCGCGCCGGGGCGCGTGACGGAGATTGCCGACGCCTTCTGGGCGAACGCGATGGCATCCGCGCAGCCAAGCCCCTCCGCGAGCGCCACGGCGAACGCACCGTTGAAGGTGTCGCCGGCCGCGACGCAATCGACGGCCTTCACCTTGCGGCACGGATAGATCCTGCGGCAGTCGCCGCAGTAGGCGCCTTTCGACCCCATTGTGACGACGACGTGCCCGACGCCGCGCTTCACGAGGATGTCCACGGCCTTCCCCGCGCTCGCGGCATCGACGACCTTCACGCCCGTAAGCAGCTCCGCCTCCGTTTCGTTCGGCGTCATCCAGTCGACGAGCGGATAGAGCGCCTTCGGCAGCTTCCGCGCCGGGGCGGGGTTCAGGATCACGGGAACGCCGGCGTCGTGCGCGACCTTCGCCGCCCACGCGACCGTCTCGACCGGCGTCTCGAGCTGCATCACGAGCGCCGCCGCGCTTTCGATGTCCCTGCGGAACGGCGCGACGTCCTCCGGCGAGAGCGTCCCGTTCGCGCCGAGCGCGACGGAGATCACGTTCTGCCCCTTCGCGTCGACGAGGATCAGCGCCGTGCCCGACGGCTCCTTCCCGTCCACTACGAGGCGCGTCACGATGCCGTCGCGCTTCAGCCGCGCGGCGGTGTCGCGCCCGAACAGGTCGTCGCCTACCTTGGCGATGAACGTGCACGCGCCCTTCTTCGCGGAGAGACGCGCCACGGCGACCGCCTGGTTCGCGCCCTTCCCGCCGGGGTTCATGAGAAACCTTCCGCCGCTCACCGTCTCGCCCGGCACGGGTATCTTCCTGCCTGCGATGACCATGTCGGTGTTCGTGGAGCCCAATACGACTATTCTTTTCATGGCGCCTTTTCGTGTTTGGATTGTTCGACTCCGTGTTTCGGCTTGCGGGTCATCAACTCGTCGATGACGCGTGCGACCTCGGCCTTGGAGACCTTCTCCGTTATGCGGACGTGAGGGCCGTTCTCGGCGTCGGGCGCCCATTCGTTGTCGCCCTTGCCGCCGACCATGCGGAACGTTCCCCGCTCGGAATTGAAGTAGGGTTCGATGCCGCGCACCGCCACAAGCACCGCCGTCTCGTCCCACGCGGCGCGGCCGCCCATGCCGAAACAGCGCCGCAGCCACTTGGCGGAATCCTTGCGGATCTCCTCGCGCGGCGGGATGTTGCCCGCGAACACGTCCTTCACTGGGTTGCGCGGCCCATCCATCTCGGCCACGGCGCGCCCGGCGAAGCAGTCCCTGCCGTACTTCGCGTCGGAGAAGACGATCGGCGTGGGCCACTGGCTGAACGCGATGCGCGACGACTCGCTGTCCCACTTCGAGTTGTATTCCTGCCCGAACGGATACTGGCACGCCATCGCGACCCAAAGCTTCACCTTCTTCGCCACGAGCGTCTTGCCGTCCAACGGCGAAATGGCGTCCGGCCCCGTCTCGAGAAGGCGGCGCATGTTGGTGGTGAAGCCTACGGAGCAGATCGTCACGCTGCCGTCGGGCTGCGCCGCGAGGACGCGGCGGTACGTCTCGTTCGCGTCCGGCGCGTCGTCGGCGTCGGCGTGGCGGTACCAGCCGGGATAGTCGGCCAGCAGCTTGCGGTACTTGTAGTGTCCGCCGTCGTTGCCGCTCTTCCCGCCGAGCGGAGACTTCGGATCGACCTTCTCCTTCGCGCCCGGCTTGGCGCCCATTACGCCCATGCCCTTCGGAGCGCCGACGGGCAGGCCGGGACGTCCGTAGTAGTGGTTGATAACCTCGATCGCGCCGACGGACGCGTTGCCGCGCGTGGAGCTGACCGTCGCGAGTATCTCGCACTCGCCTGCGTCCGCGAGCGCGTGCAGGCACGCAAGCGCGCCCACGTCGTCGAAGTCGGTAATCATGTCGGTGTCGAAGATCACCTTGACCGGAGCGGCGAATCCCGACAGGGCGAGGACGCCGGCGGCGCCGAGCGCCGCAATCGTTTTCATGTATTGTTTTTCCATGCTTTAATTATAGCACGCCGCCTGCCGTTCCCGCCGCCGGCCATGAAAAAAACGCAGAAACCTGCCGGTGCGGTTTTCTTTGCTTTAGCGGTCTTTGGCGCCGTAGCCGTCCGCCTTGGCGGACCACGCGCACGCGAAGAGGACCATGCCGGCTATCGCGAACGCCGCGATGGAGCAGAGCGCGACGCCCCATCCGAAGCGTTCCTTGATGAACGCGATGCCGATGCCGGAGACCGTGGTGGAAAGGTAGCCGGTCAGGGCCTGCGGACCGTAGATGCAGAACCCGGCACCCATCAAGAGCAGCGTCGCCTGCCAGGCTGGAGCACCTTCTGGAAGGCTCCAGAACCCGAACGCGAAGAGCGCCGCGAAGAGCATGAATATGACGCCCGTGCGGCATCCGCGCCCCTTGAATACCTTGTCCGTCGCCCATCCGGCGCAGACCGTGCCGACTACGGCGGCGAGCTCGAACGCTATGATCATGAGTCCGCCCTTGGCGACGGGGATTCCTTTCATCTGCTTGAGGAACGTGGGCCCCCAGTCGAGAAAGCCGAAGCGGACGACGTACACGAAGAAGTTCGCGAACGCGACGAGCCAGATCGTCCTGTTGCCGAACACGAGGCGCCTGCGCTCCGCCGCCGTCAAACCATTCCCCGTTCCCTCTTCCCTGTTCCCTATTCCCTCTTCCCTATTCCCTACATCCAACGGGGGCAGCCCCGCCTCGGCGGGCGTCTCCTTCACGCAGAAGAAGGTGAACACCGCCGCCGCCACCGCGAGCGCGGCGGGGACCCAGAAGCACCAGCGCCAGCCGAAGCCGAGCGCGAACAGCGCGGAGCAAAGCCCGAGCGCCAGCACCGCGCCCACGCTGTGCGAGGCGTTCCACACCGACATCTTGGTCGCCAGCTCCTTCGGGTGTATCCAGTGCGCGAGCATCTTCGCGCACGGCGGGAAGCCCATGCCCTGCGCCCAGCCGTTCAGGATCCAGAAGAGCGCGAAGAACAGCGTCAGGCTCGAGCATCCGAAGAAGAAGTTGGTCGCGGCGGAGAGCGCAAGGCCCACGGCCATGAAGATCCGCCCGTTGAGCCTGTCGGCCCAGAAGCCGTTTATGAAGCGGCTGAGCCCATAGAGAACGCCGTGCACCGTCATGATGACGCCCAGCGCGTATGTGGAGATGACGCCCTCCTCCAGCATGGCCGGCTGTGCCATCGAGAGGTTCTTGCGCGCGATGTAGAAGAATGCGTACGAGATCGCGCTGAACGCGATGAAACGCCACTGGGCCTTTTTGTCGAACGTCTCCACGACAATCGCGGGCGGCGTCCCCTTGTACGCGGCGAGGTCTTCGCGCGTCGTCTCGCCGGAGAGGACGCAGACGAAATCGACGCCCGCGTTGTCCGCGATCGCCTTGTCGGTGTAGAGCCTGTCCCCGACGACGGCGATCTCCTCCGGCGCGAACTGCGCGAGGACGGGGGCGAGAAGCGTTGGCGACGGCTTTCCGAACACGTGGCTCGGCTTCATGCCGTTCGTGGTCTCGAGGAATTTCATCATCCCGCCGATGTCGGGGATCGGGCCGCGTTCGCTCGGACAGCAGTTGTCGGGATGGGTGGCGACGAAATCGACGGGCGTCCGGTTCTCCGTCCGCACCGGGCACATCGGCGAGGGCGGCACGTTCCTCATGTTCCAGAGGCCCGTCGCCTTCGCGAGCTTGTCGTACGTCAGCTCCTTGTCGTATGTGAGCGCGATAAGCTCGTTGCGTTCGGGATCGTAGTCTAACGACACGTCCGCGTCCGACAGCCTTTCCGCCAGATGCGCCTTCACTTTTTCGCCCGCGATGAGATAGACCGACCTGTAGCTCTTCTCGCGGATGTACGCCTCCAGCGTGATGAGCGGCGTCAGGATCTGGTCTTCGGCCACGGGAATAGACGCGCCGGCGATTTTCTTCAGGTATTCTTCAGGGCACTTGGACGTGTTGTTGGTGAGATAGAAGAACTTGAACCGCCCGCTCTTCGTGTTGTCGATGACGAACCTGACGGCGGACTCGATGGGATCGCTCCCCATGAACAGCGTCCCGTCGAGATCGCAGACGAACGCCCGCTTCTTTGTCATGTCGAACTGCATTCAAAATTCCTCTTCGGGCAATCCTGTATTTAACACAGAGGCACAGAGGCACGAAGACACAGAGGTTTTCAGGCGCTGGGGCAAAGACACAGCTTTCCCACACTCTGTGCCTCTGAGTCTCTGTGTCTCTGTGTTGAAAAAATCAAATTGGGGGTTTAGTGTCTTGCCATCGGATCCGAACACTTCGTCGAGAAGCGTATCCATGAGCCCAAGCCGCTCCACGAGGTCGAGCCCGAAATAGCGGTTGCGCATGTAGGGGACGCCCCGGCACGTCTCGCGGAAGCGCGCACGCGTGACGCCGATCTGTTCCGGCTCCACCGGCGCGCCGGCGAGGCGGAGCTTTTCACGTACCTCCCCGAACGGCATGAGCTGCGCCTTGAGGCGTTCCGAAAGCTCCGGCCAGACGCGCTTGAACGTCGAAAGCTCCTCCCGCAGCCTTTCAGGCGGCGAATACTTTTTCGACATCTCGCCTTCGGCGCGGCGTATGTGCGCCGGGCGCCCGCCGTAGACGGCGGGGAACGTCGCCTTCAGCGCGTCGAACGTGGACGGCCACGATGCGACCGCCTTCTCCACGTCGAGTCTGGAAAGGTCGTGGCGCAGCAGGAACTCCAGCGCCTTCGTCGAGAAGAGCGTGCCGATGCCGACCTTGAACCCGTGCGAGACGGGCCTGCCGCGAAACGACAGGCCTTCCATGTCCCAGTAGTGCGAGACCTGGTGCTCCGTGCCGCTCGCCGGACGCGACGATCCCATCGCCTGCATCGCGAAGCCGCTCATTACAAGGCCTTCGCACAGCTTTCGCACCTCTCGCTCGTCGCCGGCAGCGCACCCTGACGGATTGGAAAGCGCCTCTCTGAGAGACTCCTGCACGAGCCGCCACGCGAGCGGATGGATCGCCTCCGACCCTATCGCGTCGGCAAGCATCCAGTCCGCCCCCGCCGGGATTTTCGCGATCAGGTCGGCGTAGCCGCTCGCCGTCATTTCGCGCGGGGCGGACGCGGCGACGGCGCTGTCGACGATGCAGCCGAGCGGAGCCCTGCAGGAAAGCGTCTGCTTCATGCCGTCTTTCGTGATGGCCGCGCCGTAGGCCGTGTAGCCGTCCATCGACGCCGCCGTGCCCACGACCATGTACCGCCGGCCCAGTTCGTCCGACGCCCGCTTCGCCAGGTCGTTCAGCGTCCCCGACCCGACCGCCACCGCCACGGCTCCGCACGCGCGGATCGCCTCGCGCACCTCTTCGACCTTCGCGTATGTGGCGTGGAAGTCCGATCCGTCTGGATTCACCACGTATTCCGAGACGTCGACTCCGGCCCCCCTGAGGCGGGAAGCCACGTTGCCGCCCGCCACGGACTTCGTGCGCGGGTCTTCGACTACGATCGCCTTCGCGCCCGGCGGAAACAGCTCGCGGAACATCGCCGCCGCGCCGTCCGCCGCGCCGGGTCCGATCTCGCACGCCTTCGTGTCCGTCGCGTTCGCAAGAGCGTCTGCCATCATCGACGCTTTCCTCCCCGTTTCGACGCGTCGCGGCTGCCGAGTTCCGGCAGGAGCTCGAAGAGCGCAAGCGGATCGTCCGTGGCGAAGTTGTCGAAGCCGAGCTTCCATATCCTGCGCAGGACGTCCTTGTTCGCGCCCTCGGTCCATGTGAACGCCTGCACGGTTATGCCGTTCGCGTGGAGCCGCCCGATGGCCCTGCGGATGCAGCCGGACGACGGGCAGAACGGATCGGGCCGCGACAGGTCCGTGCGGATGTGTATCTGCACCTGGCTGACGCCCTTCCAGCCCGCCGCCTCCATGCGGTCGAGCGAGCTTTCAAGGAACTTGTCGGCGCGCGCGACGGACTTCGGCGAGTTGTCCTTCGGCCACGTCCCGAGCCACACCATGCCGAATCCGCCCGGCACGACATTCTGCCACCGTGCCACGAGCTCGAACTTCGGCGACGTGTAGTAGATCTGCTTTTCCACGCCGTGCTTGCGCGCGAGTTCCGCCACGAGCTCCGGCGGCGCGCCTTTCTCGTCGAGGTAGAGAAGCCTGTCGGGACGTCCCGCCATCGCGGCGAGCACGGAGTCGATCGTCGTGATGCGCACGGACGAATACGACGGATCGAGATACGAGCCGGTGTCCACGTC
>CADCBS010000079.1 GCA_902799715.1 uncultured bacterium
TTTTTTACTGTCGCAGAAATTTGTTTCATCCCTATTTTATAGGGCTCTGACAGACATCAGGGATAATTTATCCCGGATTTCCCGGGATAAGGGTGCAGGAAGCGCGATGTTGACGGCGCAAAGATTTTCTGCATGTTCTGCACGGCAAACCAATCACACGGCCAGACAAATTCATCCGCGCCGTAATCTCACTGCGACAAAATGTCGCATCAGCCATAAAATGAGATTATGGTGCGTATGAAATCTTGGTTGAAGGTTTCGACATCCGACATCCGGCATCCGACAGCCAGCGCCGGACATCCGGCATTCGGCAAGGCTGCTTGGGGACCCGCCGCCGCGGCGCGTTGGGACCAACCTTCGCCAATGCTTCCACCTTCGCCAGGGCTACGGTGGACAGGACAGTGGACAGAACGGCGTGGCAGGCAACGCGCCATCCCGATGCTCTGCTTGTCTGCACGGCCAAACAAATTCATCCGCGCCGTAATCTTATTGCGGGGGGAGGGGGCTGGCGATTCCATTGTTAGACAACGGTTGAAACCGGAAGCCAAAGCCCTGGCCTTTCAAAGCGGCGGCCACACGGGGCTGGACTGTATAGTGCGCCGCCACCGCGGGGGCTTGGCTGCCGGGCTGGCGAAGGGCGCGAAGGTGTTTGACACCGGGAATGAGGCGGCGGTATAATCTGCGCCGTGAAAGATTTATGGCCATTCGACGACGACGGAAAAAAGCCGTCCTGCCTTACGGATGCAGTTACACTCATCCTCGGCATAGTGTTCGTCTGCATGGTGTTGACGAAAATCTTTCTCGGTTTTTGATTCGCCGCCTTCTATGGCGGACAACGAAACCAAGAATAAAGCCGCGGCGCGTTGGGATGCCGGGTGTCGGTTGCCGGCCGCCAGATGTCGGATGTCGAATGCCGGTTGTCGATTGCCGGCTGTCGAATGTCGGTTGTCGGCTGCCGGATGTCGAATGTCGATTGTCGATTGTCGGTTGTCGGCTGCCGGATGTCGGCTGTCGAATGTCGGTAGGGCGCGTTGTCCCAACGCGCCGCGGCGGCTTGGGGACAAGCCGCCCTACCAGAGCGGCGGCGGCGCGGGGCGGGACGGCGGCGGGGCGCCCTGCCGGGTGTGAAAAAACTTGTAACATTTTCGGGCGGTTTCGTGTAAAATAGTCGTCCGCGGCGCGCAAGCCGCAGACGGAAACGAAAAATTTGCAAACCAAAAGACAGGAAGTGCAATCATGGGAATATTCGATAAAAACATCCACATGAACGGAGCCGGGACGGATTACAAGGCGTTCCTCGACATCGCCGGAGCGGCTGAGGAAAAGGGCGGAAAGATCGGCAATCGCGCCGTGCGCCTCGTAAAGGCCGGCGACGGCCTGGCGACGACCACTTCCTCCGGAACCAAGGGCGCGCGCGCCACCCAGATCAAAGACGCGCGCGACGCGTTCCTTAACAGCATCGCCAGCGAGTTCGGCTACGCGGCGCGCAGCATCGCCGAAAAGACGCTCGGCGACGGCGTGCCGCTCACGGTGCGTTCGATCCGCGCGGTGGACGAAGCGCTCGGCAACAAAGGCGAGCTCGCGGCGGACAGCACGCTCGTCAGGGAGAACAAGGCCGACTTCGACATAGAGACCGCCTTCGTCGGCACGCAGCTTGCCCCGCGCATGGGTGCCACCAAGGCCGAACTCGACCGCGGAAGGATCCAGGCCGAGGCGCTCAGACTCATAGGAAAAGGCAAATTCGCGAACAACAAGGACGGCCTGCGGACCGCAGTCCGGGAAGCCGCCGGGAAACGCGTCGCCGCAGCCGTCAGGCTGGAGTCGCTCCTCCGCGAACTGGGCGCGCCCGCGCACCTGACGTCCAAAATCGCCGGGACTGCCATAGACAAGGCGGTGGAGATCATCGACGACCCCCACATCCCCGACGGGGAGGCCGTGTCCGGAAAACTCCGCGAACTGGCCGCCAAATGCCTCCAGGACGGACAGTACATCATCGACCAGGACAAGATGGCGAAGGACACCGTGACCACCGCGAAAGACCTTCTCTCGGCCATGTTCGGAGAACCCTTCCTTGAAGAAGACGACACCCGGACGGCGCTCGAATCCCTCAAAGGGGCTCTCGCGAAGCTGAACAAGGAGACGTTCACGAACGACGAGTTCAAGAAGCGCTGCGAAACGGCGCTCAGCGTCGAAATCAAGGCGTTCATCATGCGCAAGATCGGAATCGAGATGACGCGCACCGACAGCGACAACCCGGTCTACGGGAACATCGGCGTACGCCTGTACGACGCCCTCGGCGCAGGGAAGGGGCCGAAGGACAGGCTCGTAGACGACTACCACGTCTGGAAGATGGATTCCGCGGCCATAGACGACCGCTACAAACTGAACGGCAAAGGACCGGGCGACCTGCGCCGGCTGACGTACAAAATGGTGTTCGAGTCGATCCTGATGGACTTCACGGAGAAGAATCTTCCCGTGGCGGACGCGCACCCCGCCCTGGCGACGGCCAGGATCGCGATAGCTAACACAATCTCGCCGAAATTCGCCGACCGCTTCGCGACCGCCGCGACAGCCGGGGATTTCGCGGAACTGGCAAAAGACTGCAAGGCCGCGATCTCGAAAGAGCTCGAATACGCCAACGCGACGCTCAAGAACATCGACGCGGTCGAGGGCCAGGCCAGGGAAGAGCTCGAGGGCATGCTCGGGGAGCTGACCGCGAAATACGGCTTCCCGGCGACGCAGGGCGTCAAGGACATGTTCGCGAAAGTCTTCTCCGAAGCGAAGACGGCGATGCAGAAGAAGGCGCCTTCCGCCGGCAAGGTCGTTTCCGCGGAAGAATGCAAGGCGGCGATCATCGACAGGGTCTTGAAGAAATGGCTCGAGCCCTGCCGCCAGGCGGCCGCCGAAATCGACGCGTCCGCGCTCGATCCCGCGCACAAGAAGACGTTCACAGCCAAGGTGGCGGAAAACAAGATCGACATCGTGCACGTCAGGATCGCGCTGCGCACGGTGCCGGCCTTCGACGCCGGCCCCGTGGCCGCGGCCGCCAAGGCCGGAGACGGAAAGAAGTTCGCCGAACTCGTCCAAGGCTTCATCTCAACGACGAGCGAGATGCCCAAGGGCAAGGAGGAACGCGATTCCGTAGCCGGCTCCGACGACTACTCCGCGTTCGTGTCCACCATCACGGAACTGCTCTTCATCCTGAACCCGGAGATACCGGAAGGCGTCCGGGGCCTCGACGGAGACGGCCGCGCGAAGTTTTTCGGAGACGCCGACCGCACGGCGACCCTCAAGTCGCAGGAATTCCAGAAGAACGGCGACGCCGACATCGACAAGAAGCAGGAGCTTCTGCGCGCCGTCGCGGCGAAGCACTGGTCGTCGGTCACGGCCTGCGTGATGCAGCTGTACCACATGGTCGGCTGAACGCCGGCGGAGGCGCGGGCGGACCTTCCGCGCCTCCGCCGTCCCATTCGCGGCGGCCGGCGCACGGCCGCCCGTTTTTGGTATAATGTATTTCCGCCACAGCCATCATCCACCAAAGCCAACCGAAGCACCGAAATGGAATACAACGAACTGATCGCCGACTTCGCGGCGCGGCACGACATAGCGAATCTCGTCAGCGTCGACAGGGCGGCCTCGCTCGACATCGACGGGATCATAGTCACCCTCGTCGACAACGACGGAACGCTCGTAATGTCCGCGGAGATCGGGGAGCCGCCGTCCGACGGCGGCGCCGCGTTCGCCGACATCCTCCTCGAAGCGAACCTGCAGTCCGGCGCGTATTTCGCGAAGGCCCCGGAGAACGGCCCGTATCTCGTGGTGCGGCGGATGTCGCTGGCCGAGACGGACGGCGCCGCGTTCGACAGCGCGCTCGAGTCTTTCGTGAACACGGCGGAGATGTGGCGGCGGATGCTCGCCGATTTCCGCCCGGCGGTCCAGGCCGCGATGCAGGCGAAGGCGGAAGAGCCGGAATTCGGCGAGAAAGGCTTCCTGCACGTATAGCGCCTGCGCGATGGCGCAGGCGCGCCGGGAATCCGGCGGATTCCGCGGCATCCAGATGGAGGGACACATGAACCACGACTTCAACGACCTGGCGGAGACCGCCGCCGGGACTTTCGGCAAGGCGTTCGTGCGTCGGAGCGGGCGGGCCTTTTCGCTCGTATCCGGCGAGGGGACGATATCCTTCGCCGCTCTCGCGTCCGATCCGGCCCTGGCGATCGTCCGCACGCGGATACTGGACATCGGATCCATGGCGGGCAAGGACGCCCTGGCGCTCGACGCGCTCGAAGGCAACTTCTTCTGGTCCGGCACCGGCGGCGGAACGCTTTCCGTAGGCGAAGACGGAGGGCTGTGGCTCACCGAACGCCGTCCCGTGGAGGAACTCGCCGCGCCGGGCGGCCTGGAAGCATGTCTCGGAAGCTTCGCGAGGACCGCCTCCCTGTGGCGGGAAAGGGGCGCGCTCCATGGATAAGTTCGAACTGATGGAAATGCAGGCCCCGCTCCCGCACGCCACGGACTTGAAACTCCAGTTCGGGGCGGTCCTGGCGGAATTCGGCGCGCTCGTGGAGCAGGACGTCGACATGGACGAGTCCGGCATCGCGACATTCGCGGTGGACGACGACATCATCGTGAACGTGCAGTATCTCGAGGAGTCCGCGACAGTCGTGGCGTTCGCCCCCGTGGGCGCATTCGGCGGGAAGGACGCCCCCGGCGCCGGGGAAAAGGCGATGGAGCTGCTGCGGCTGTGCGCGCTCGGCGGCCCGTCATGCGAGTTCACGCTCGCGCTGGACGCGAACGCCGACCTCGTGCTCGCCATGGACCGTCGCCTCGCGCTCGAACTCGCGTCCGCAGACGCCTTCGCCGCATGGATCGACGCGCTCGTTCGCGCCGTGCGCGCAGTGCGCGAACGCTTCGCCGAACGCTTTCCGGAGGAGGACTGACCATGCCGCCACCGCCAGTAGCCATCGGCCAGCAGGCCAACATCTTCCCGCAGATCCTCCCCGGCATGCCGCAGGGGCCGGACGGTCTCCAGGGTCCGGGAGGCCTCCAGGGTCCGGGCGGGCCGCAGAACCAAGGCCCCGGCGTCCCGGATCCGGCGATCCCGGATCCGGCCGTCGTACAGCCGCCGCCCGACCCGGAACTCGACGCCGTCGCTGAAAACGGCGCGGGCCCGGACCTGCAGCAAGGCGGCGGCATGGGGCCGCAGTTCGACGCCAACCACACGGTCGCGTCGGGCCGCGACTGGGATTTCAACACCGCCGAAGGCGTGCTCGACGCGGCGCGCAAGTCCATGGCGCACGTCCGCTCCGCCATTTCCGGCGAAGCGGCGTTCCGCGCGTTCGACGAAGAGCTCGCCTCCGCAGTGGCGCGCGCCGCCAAGGACCATCCCGGCTCCGCCGGGGACCTGGCCGACGCATACGCCGCGTTCAAGCAGGTGTTCGGCATGCTCCGCCAGGCGCGCGCGGCGCTGATGGACGCCGTGAAGGACGGCTCGGACTGCAAAACGCCGAAAGACGCGATGGACCAGATCCTCAAGACGATGCGCGTATTCCGCTTCGAGCTCCAGATGGAGCTGGCGAAGAAAGGGCACGCCGCCGGGAAGATGGATCCATACGAAATGGCCATGCGCGAAATCCAGCACGCCTTCACCTTCAAGGTCGGCAGCAAGGTCAAGGAGACGTTCGCCCGCGTCGCCGAACTCGAAACGCAGCTCGACGGCGCGCTGGAAAACGTGCTCGCGCGGCTCCGGGCGGCCGCGCCCGAACGGCCGGTCCCGGAGGTCCCGCCGGAGCTGAAGCTCGCCAACGTGGCGGGCGACGCGCTCGAGCTCTCGCACCGCACCAACGAGCGCATCCGGGAATTCAAGGACCAGGCGGCCACGGAATCCACGCTGCGCGGGATCGTCGGCGCGATGGCCGAAAAGGGCGGGTCCCGCAAGGTGGAGTTCACGGCCGGCGTCGGGGCGCTGTTCGGCCTTGGATTCTCGAAGGCGTTCACGGCGGGCCTGCGCGCCGGGGCGCGCCTGCGCATCGTCGGCGAAATCGAAGCGCGCGGCAAGGGCCGCGACATCTCGGTAACGTTCCGCATCGCCGGCGGGCTCGAAGTGA
Organism: uncultured bacterium; assembly: GCA_902799715.1. GTDB lineage: Bacteria > Verrucomicrobiota > Kiritimatiellia > RFP12 > UBA1067 > CADCBS01. The sequence goes on from CADCBS010000079.1 coordinate 6,108, forward strand.
AGGCCATGGCGAAGGCCGGCGCCGATGCCGGCACGAAGATCGCGGGCACGAAGGCGGAGATTTCCGCAGGCGCGGAAATCTCGCACTTCACGACGCGGACGTACCCCTCGATAGAAGACTTCATACTCGACGCCAAGCGCTGCAAGCTCGCGACGTCGCGCACCGTGGGCGGCGCGATCCTGGGCGGCATCAAGGCGCTCGGACGCTCGGTGGGCATGCTCGGCACGAAGTTTTTCCGCTGGCTCGGGAGAAAGGCCGGCGAAGTCAAGATGGACAACGCGCAGTACCTCGAATCCCTGAAGCTGCGCGGCGTGGCCGGACAGCTCGACAAGGTGCTCGCCAGGCGCGCAAACCCCATGATCTCCGCCGAAAGCACGGGGTGGACGGTCAAGGGCGCGGGCAGCGCGAAGGCCGGGGTGGACGTGGCTGGCGTCGCCAACGTGTCGTTCGGCGGGAGCACGGGCATCGAACGCGATTTCTCGGTTTCCGGGACGTCGTACGTCCCGCTGGCGCGCGCAGTGCGCGAAGCGAAAGACACGGCCGCGCTCGACGCCATGATGCGCGCCGGCCCCGGCGGCGGCGAACCGCGCCCCGTGGACCGCATCGAAAACACCGGCGCGCAGAACGTGTTCGCCGGCCTGGAGCGCGCCTTCGACGAAGCCGTGCAGGAGGCCGCGGAGGCGGAAAAACGCAGTTCCGGCGCGTTCCACTTCACGGACACCGCAGGCTTCGCGCGCGCCGCCAACCGCATCCGCTCGCTGATGCTGTCCACCGAACTCGCGGCGCGCGAAGGCACGATCCCGCGCGAGGCGGCGGACCGCCTGCTCGAACGCTATTCCAACCCGCCCGTCAAATTCCCGCCGGACATCTACCGCGAATATTTCCTGGAAGGGAGCGGCGCCGCGAAGCCGGCGAAGATCCGCGAGTCCGGCACGGTCACGTTAGAGGTGTCGCTTTTCAAATCCTCCACCGACCCCCTGACGCAGGGCATAGACAATTCGTTCCTCAAGGCCATGGCGGGCGGCGCCGTAAAGGAAATGCGCCGCCAGGCCGGGCTGGACACGAAGGTCCAGTACCGTTTCCAGTCCGAAAGGCCGGCGAAGCCCGGCGCGGATCCGCGCCCGTGGGAAGACGCCGAAAAGACGAAACACTCGCTCGCCATCACAGGCTCCACGCCCGCGCGCATAGTCATAGAAGCCATCACGCGGTCCATCGTCAACAAAGGCGAGCGCGTGGAGAACCGCAGCCCGAACCTCGCCAAGGAGACAGCCAAGGAGACGGCCAAGGCCATAGCGGCGGACGCCGCGAAAGGCGCGCTGACCGCCGCGCTTCCGGGCCTCATACTCGCGACAGTCAAGGAAACCGCCGTGGCCGCCGTCAAGAAGTGGCTGAGCGACCCGGAAAACGTGGCCAAGCTGGTGGAGTTCGCGTTCGAGCATCTCGAAGACGCGCTCGACCTCGTGGTCGGCGTGGCGGAGTTCATAGTAGACCACCCCGACCTGACGCTGCAGGCCGCCGCGATGATCCGCGGCGCGTCGTCGCTCTCGCAGAGCGAGCGCCTGAAAGTCGTGGAATGGAGCTTCCTCGACGGCGAAATCGACACGATTTCGGTCTACTCCGAAAGCACGTCGAGGATCGGCGTCAACGTGGATCCGGTCGGCGTTGGCGTGGGCGTGGGCTTCGACATCTCCTACTCCGTGACGGAGTCGGTGAAAGACCGCGACTGGATGCCGCGCCCAACGCTTACGGGGCTGCTCGCGAAAAGCGAGGCGTTCCTTTTCGGCGAAACGGGAATCCATCCGTCCGGCGGCGGGCAGGAGTTCAAGCTCTGGCTTTCGCGCCGCGCCGAAGGCGTGGCGACCATGCTCGGCACGCTGCGGGAACGGAAGAACCTGGGCATCTACGAGCGCGCCATGGCGCAGGCGCAGGGCGACTTCGATCTGCAGCTGCGCCTGCAGGAAGCCTGGCACGCCGTGCAGGACCTGCCGGAAGACGCCGGGCTTGACGCCAAGGTCGACGCCGCGCACGAACTTCTCGTGTCCATGACCCTGGCCTTCCGCGCGCCCCGGCCGCAGGCGGCCTGAAACGGCCGCTAACGGCCGCGCAGGCGCGCGGCGTCATTCATTCCTGCGGCAGTGGGATCTCCATGCGGCGCGCGTGCGGCGGGAGTCCCTTCGGAGCCAGATGGACGAAGACCGCGAAGCGTCCGTCGCCGACGGGCACGAGCGTCGCGGAACCTGTGGCCTTGACGATCGTGTACTTCCCGGTCTTGTCGTTGTAGCCGGCCGCGAACTCGCCCGCGACCGAGACGGCGCCGGAGGCTGAGAACTTGAGCGTGACGCGGCCTGGTACGTCCGCACCGAGTTCGGACGTCAGGGCTGCCTCGCCGTCCAAGAACGTGCCGTCCGCCATGATCGCGTAGGCCAGCGTCTTCTTGTCGAACGACTTCCCGAGCGTCTTCCACGGCTCTATCTTCCAGTTCACGGTGTACGCCTCGAACCAGTCCTCGACCACGGCATATCCGCCGATGCCGTTGTCCTGAACGGCCAACTTCACGACTTCGTTAGTCTTCACGGTCCTCGAGCCTTCCTTGTAGCTCCAGCTCGCCGTGACGCCGGCGACGAAGTTGGATACGCCGTCCGCCAGTTCGAATCCGGAGTAGTACGGCGCCGCCAAAGTGTAGGACAGACCGTCGCCAATAGCCTTGCCGCTGATCTTGCCCGCCGCGCTCGCCGTCAGCGACGCCTGGCCGCCCCCGGCCGTGCCGCCGGCGAACGTCCCCTGCGCCCACGCAGGCAGCGCATCGACCGTCAAGGCGATCTGGTACGTCTGCGTCGACTTGCCGGCCGTCGTCACTGTGAAGACCACCTTCGATGGCGTGACGTTGCCGTTCCTGTCCGTCTTCGACGCTGCCGTTGGCGCGCCGTAGATGGTGTTCGCGGGAACGTTCGTGATCGTGACTGCGGTCTTGCCGCTGCCGATCTTCGATGTCACCGGCTTGTCCGTGAACTTGAGGCCGGAAGGCAGTCCCGCCACCTTCACCTTTGCTTCGGAAAGCGCGCTCGCCGCAACCGGCCACTCTACGTACACCCCCGCCCAGATGTTCGTCTGATATGGCGAGCCGTCCCCGGCGAGCCGCATATCAACACCATCCACGCCAAGCTTGATGCTCGCCTTGTCCTCGTCGGCGGTGATGAACTTCGCCGTGCACTCCACGTCGTTCGACGGCATCTCAAAGGTGATGCTCGATTGCTGTCGATTGCCGTCGATGGCGATCGATTGCGAATCCCATCCGGCGAACACGTAGCCCTTGTTCGCGGCCGCCTTCAGCGTCACCTTCTTCCCGGGCGCGTACTTGCCCGTGCCGGCGATCGTGCCGGCCGCGTACTTGCCCGCGCCCTTGCCCGTCGGAACGGCGCCGTCGCCGTCGGTGGCCTCCACGGCCACCGACACCTTCGGGTCGCTCTTGAACACGGCGAAGTACGTCACGTCGCCGTCGATCTCCGTGACCGTCGTCGAAGTCTTCGAGTCCGCCGCCGGCTTCGCCGTGCGGTCGATCACCAGCGTCGGCGTCGTGGCGATGTATTCGATTGCATCCGGTTTCTCTCGATTGCCGCCGGTCGCCGCCCACCCCAGGAACGTGAAGTTCTTGTTCGCCGTCGCCTTCAGTGTCGCCTTCTTGCCAGGCGCGCAGTAGGCGCTGCCCGAGACCTTGCCGCCGTCGGCCGGGTCTGCAAGCCCGCGCACGTACGGAATCTTCTCGAACACGGCCACGTACTCCTCGTCGTTCGTCACGACGATCTGCCACTTGGCCTTGTTCGAAAGGATGCCATCCTGGTAGGGCGCGCTGTCCCCAGCGCGCCGCCATCCGGCGAACGCCCAGCCAGGACGCGCCTCGGCGGTCAGCGTCAGCTTCGACCCCGCCGTGTACTCGCCCGTCCCGGCGACGAATCCGCCGGGGGTGCCCGCCACCGCCACGCGGTTCGTCGCGACCTCCTCGCCCTTCTTCGGCTTGTAGGCGGACACGGCGGCCTTCAGCGCCTTGTCGTTCCTGTCGCGGACAGTCACTGTGCAGACGCTCTTGCCGCCGACCGTCATGCCCTCCGGCGATGCAAGCTGCAGCGTGAAGAACTCGTCGTCCTCCACGGTCTTGTCGGCCTTGACCGGGATTGTAATCGCCTTGGCGCCGACCTCGCCCTTCGCCCAGGCGAGCGTCAGCGGGAACTTGATTCCGCCCTTCGGCGTCTCGCCGTCGATCGCGCCATTGGCAAGATCGACGTCCCCCGCCGTCGCCGTGTTGTACGCGACGTACACCTGCACGGACGACGCCCTGTCTATGTTCCCGCCGTCGACCGTCACCGTGACGGACTCCCCTTCGTCGACATCCAGCTCCGCATCCGTGAAGCCCGCCTCGCTGCTCGCCACCGTGTTCCACCACGCCGGATCGGTGACGATCGCGGGGTTCTGGTCGAAGACGATGTCGGCCGAGTTGTCGATCACCGCGTTCGCGGGCGCATCCTTGCGCACCTTCACGCAGTACGTGATGTAGCCTTCGCCGCCGGGCGGCAGAAGGTTCGGCTGCAGCACGCCCGCCGTGTCGTCGTCAGGCCAGCATTGGCCGTCGCCCGCCGCGCGTTTCGCGGGGTCGAGCACCCGGATATACCAGGAGGCGATGCCGGTCAAGGCGTCGTACCGGAGCTCGACGCGCGTCTTGTAGAGTCCGTTCGTCTGGTCGATCTCCGTCGCGGCGGTTCCGCCTGCGGCGGCGATGTACGCCGCCGTGCATCCGTCGAGGCCACTGACAATCTGCCCGCCCACGGAGACGGTCTTCATCTCGAACGTGCTCCAGTCGAGGTACTCGCTAAGCGCATTGTCGACGAACACCTCCTGCGCGGCGATCGCCGACGGTGTAGGTCATCTCCTGCCCTGGCTTCACGTAGCGGTTCGCGCCGACGCCCGCGGGACCCGCCATCTCGTTCGGGTCGTAGGACTGCTGGGTGTCCTGCGGATCGCTGAACCATTCTTCCTTTTGGATCTTGGTCTGATCCTCCGGCTCGTCCGGCTTCTTGATCTTGATCTTCTTCTGGCAGGGCCAGAGATTCGGCACGGGGCCGCCCTGCACGTTCAGCGTCACGACGTATTCGCCCTCCTCCTGGTCGCCCGGGAACTCGATGACGCGATGCTTCTTGTATTCGCCGCTGTCGATCTGCGCCCTGCCGTAGCTGAACTTCTGGCCCTGGCCGTAGTCCCACGTGACGCTCTCGATCGGGATCGGGAACGTGCGGCCGCGGGCGTCGGCGAACGTGCCCCGCTCGGAACGGTCGGTGACCGTGATCCGCGCCGGCCATTCCTTCGCGTGCGGCTGGCGGTAGGTGAACTTCGGCCACGCCGATATCCACTCCATGCTCCAGAGCGTCGGGCCCTCGATCGTCCAGTCCATGCCGACCTTCCAGTTCTTGTTGAGCCAGCTCAGGTCGATGAAGTCCATCGCGACGTTCGTGTCGTAGCCGATGCTGACGCTGGCCTTCGACGGGCTATTCTTCGAGCACTCGACCGACGCCTTCGCGTTGAACATCACGTCCGCCGACGCCGTGACGACCTCGAACGCCTTGACCTTCACGCCGAATCCGGCGCTCACGGACGCCTCGAACGACACGGCGACGTCGAGATCCTCTTCCGCGTCGAACGAGATGTCGACATTGCCGTCGAACGGCTTCGGCTTGTACCACTGGATGTCCTTGCCGGATTCCTTCACGAAGCCGACGTCCATGTAGCCCTTCACCTCGGCGGACGCATGCGCCGACCCGGCGAGCGTTCCGGACGCATTGTAGCCGATCTTGAAATACGGAATCGCCTTCGCGGCGGAGGGGATCGTCCTGTATGCCTTCGGCACCAAGTCGTATGTCTTGTCATCGCTCCATCCGCCCGAGAACGAGGCGTTGGCGGTGATGTCGGCCTTGAGCGACACGTCGCCCCAGATGCGCAGCTCGCGACGCTTCGGCCCGATGTTCTCCTGGAATTCCCACTGCTCGCCGTACATCGTCCGCTTGACGGTCCGCCAGACGTTCGACGTGATGCGGCAGGAGTAGTGGTACTGGAGGTCTGGCGAGCATTCCACTTCAAACTCGATTCCCTTCTCGATCGAGCCCGACGCCTTCTTCAGCAAATTCACCGCGGAGTCGCCGAGCGACATGAGGCGCGGCCGCGCGGAATGCAGCTGGGGAGACTGCTTCTGCTCCTGCACGCCCTCGCTCCAGTAGGACCAGTACTGCTCGTAGAGATCCTCCTCGTTGCCGTGTTCGGTCGCAAGCGTCCAGCCCGACGCTTCATCGCCGGTCACGCCGACGATCCGGCGCAGGAACCAGTCGTCCTCGCCGTTCGCGTCCTTGTACGTGCCGGCGATCACGTTGCCGGCCGCGAGCGGAACGGCCCCGGGCGCGCCCGAAAGCGTCACCCAGTCCTCGCCGACGCCCGCCACGGCGAGCGTTCCGGCGTCCTTCGCGAAGTTTGCGTCCTCCGGCGCATAGCCGCCGAGCACGATGGCGTTCGCCTTGTAGATCGTCTCGAGCTGGTTGGTGATCTGAAGGAAATCCTCGAGCGCGAACTCGGCGCCGAGCGTTCCGTTCCCGTATCTCGGCCGCACCGAGACGGTGTAGAGGCCAGGCTCCGTGTAGGTGTGGGCGGTCGAGACGGAGTTCGTCTCGTACGTCCCGCTTCCGTCGCCGAAGTTCCACACGACGGACGCGACGTTGGTGTCGTTCGCATAGCCCGTCGCCGCGAAGTAGACCGTCAGGTCCTTGTAGTTCGCGCCGTCGATCACGCCGAAGGAGGTGGACGCCTTGAACGGCGTCGCGGGAATCGCCGCGAGCGGTATCTCCGTCTCGTCGCCGGCGGCGAACGTCATCTCGGCGGAAGCGGAATCGTACATCCCGTCGACCGAGATGTAGCTCACCGAGTATTTGCCCGGCGCAAGTCCCTGGGCATCCCATGTGCCGTTCGTGGAGACTTCAGCCTTGAAGTATTCGCCGTCCTCCTGGTAGAAGCGCACCTCGCCACCATTGGCGGTTCCGCCCTTCCAGCCCGTCACGGTGCCGTAGGCGCGCACAGCCTGCGGGAGCGTGAAGTCCACGCGCAGGTCGCGCGACGCAGCGGAGACAACCGCGTTCGTCGCGAGCACGCCCTTGAACGCACCGTAAGGCCGCGCGAAGACCGCGTATTCGCCGTCCTCGAGTCCGGCGAAGCGATATGCGCCGTAGCCGTCAGTCTTGACGGTCGTGCCGTTCATGTCGTTCGCGCTCTTGAAGAGCGTGACTTCGCCGTACTGGACAACGGTGCCGTCCTCGCCCAGGACGTAGCCCGAAACGGTGCCCGGGGGAAGCGCCGTCGCCTCGCAGCCGTTTATGTCGGCCTGTCCCGCCACGGTGATGAGGTTCGTCGTCACAAGCGTGTAGCCCGTGTCCGCCACGAGCGCGTAGGAGCCGTCCTTCAGCTGCTCGAACTGGAAGTAGCCGTCGTCGTCCGTCGTGACGACGCGCGCGAACGAGGCGTCGGCGGAATGCGCGAGCTTGAGTGCCGCCTTTGCAAGCGGCTCGCGCGTGCGGACGTCGAGCAGGTGGCCCGAAACCGCCGCGGCCGTCTCGCCCTTCTTGACTAGGTTCGCGAGACCGCGCGCCGAGTAGCCGTCGAACCGCACCGGACCGCCGCGCAGGTTCATGCGCGTGACGGCATCCGCCACCTCGTCGGAGGTGTAGCGCGAGTCGAGCTTGAACCGGTAGCTGCCGACGGGCTTGAACTTGAACGGCAGCCGGCCCGAGTCGCCGGGCTTCAGGACACCCGCCGGATGCGACGAGCCGAGGCCGACGATCAGCACGCGCTGCTGAGTGAGGTTTTCGTCGTCATCGTCGTACGCGCCGATTACGGTGTTGGTCGAAGACGCCTCCGCGATGTCAATGATGAACGTAGGCGCGTTCATCTGCGTGTCGCCCTTGTTCTCGTACACCACGTAGCCCGTGTAGATGCGATTGTCGCGCGTGCGCTCCGGCAGCTCCAGCTTCGCGTCGAGAACCGGACCCTTCGCCACCTTGTTGACGTACACCGCGTCGCGGATCGTCTTGCCGTCCGCCGAAACGTCGTAATACCGGTCCGCCGCGATATTCTGCACGTCGAAGACGGCATAGACGCTCGCCGGGTCGATCGCGGTCGCGCTCTTCGCGCGGATTCCGCCAAGGTAGAACTCGCTGTCGGCGTTCAGGCCGGAGCCGGTGAACGTGAAGCCCATGTCGCCCACGTTCGCCGCCGTCTCGGGATAGACGGACCAGAGTTCCTTGGCGATCGGCCGCACCGACATGTCGACCGACTCCGCCGACACCCCGGTATTCTCGATCGCGAGATACACTGCCTCGCCGGCCGCGTGCGGCGGAACCACGAGGACGACAGAGCCGTCCGCGCGCACGAACGACGTCGCGTCGTTCATCGCCGCCGTCGGCATGTGCCCCGTCGCAACGCGCGCGACAACAGGTAGGGCGCGATCACCGAGCGCGCGATCACCGAGCGCGCCGCTTATCACCACCACGCCGCCTTCCGCAGGCAGGTCGGAGAGAACGTAGCCCGCCGTCGTGCCGGCGGGAACAGTGACGGCAAGAATGCCGCCACCACAGGACATCGCCGGCAGCGCCACCTCGATCGCAGCCTCCGTCCAGAGCGTGTTCTTCTGCATGTTCTGCTCGAACACGTCGCGGTTCGGGTTCACGTCGATGCCAACAAGCCACTCGCCCGCCGGCGCGGACGGCACCGCGACGGACGCAGTCAGCGCGACGCTCGCGCCGGGTTCAAGATTGCAGTTCTGCGTCACCGTGCCGGCGACCATCGTGCCGCCGTTCGCGGCGGACTTGATGCGCACCGTGTCGCGGATCGATCCCTTCGCCGCCGCCGTGCCCGTGTTCCTCACCGTATAGTTCACGGTCAGCGTCTCGCCCGGCGCGACGGTTGTCGCCGCAAACGACACGCTTTCCACCTCCAAATTCATCACCGGGCGCTCCGTCGTGCCCGGCACCTCGTAGATGCCGATGTCGGGGAACACGCCCTCGGCGTTCGGGCTGCCCGTGTTGCGCACGTACTTCACGTCCATGCGCGGCTGCTCGTAGGAGTCGTATTCCGGCGCGACCGCGCCGACCGCCGCATCGACGCACGGCGACTCGACCGAGATTCGGAAGTCCCCGTTCTCCGCGTCGAGGAAGAGCGGATCGGCGGCGATGTTCTCGACGACAAGGCCTCTGGTCCACCACTTGTTCAGATTGGCATACTGGTCGAACTTGTTGTTCTGCCCGTCCGGGTTCCAGAGGCAGCAGCGCGTGGAATAGACATTGCAGCCGTCACTGCTGATACCCCATTCGGAATTGAACGCGGCAATGCAGTTCGTAAGATACATGTCGCCCGTGTGCGAGAAGAAACCGACACGGTTGCCGTAGGCGACGCAGTTCACGGCTACGGGACCCGATCCATACACAGATATGGACAAAAGCCCCCTGTCGCAATCCCTGAACACGCAGTTTTCAAACTTCGCGCCGGCGGCGAAGCAACCGTCCATCGCGGCATGGCTGAACTCGCATCCGTAAAAGATCGAGGGTTCTTTGTTGTAGCACATCAGGCAGGCGTGTGCGCCATGGTCGTTGGCCGCGTGTCCGTAGAGGAACTTCGCGTAGGTCGCCTGGACGCTCACGCCTCCGCGGCTTTCCGGGAGGCAGACTCCGCAGCATTCGCCCGGATACGGTTCGGAACGGTTGCCGTCGCCGTTCGTGTCGCCGCCCCACGAGTCGTCGCGGATCGAGGTAAACACCACGGGATTGGCGAGCGTGCCGTTAGCGACGAGCTTGCCGTAAACGATGAATCTGTTGTCCGCATATCCGTCATAGAGCGGGAGTTTCACGATCGCGCCCGCCTCGACCGTCAGCGTCGCGCCCGCCTCGACGGTGCAGCCGCTCTGGACTTCATATACCTTTCCGCCGATCCACGTCGTGTCGTTCGTGATGTTGCCGTCGACGATGACGCTGCGGACGACGCCGGGGATGTCCTCCGGATCGGCGATGGCGCGGTTCAGGTCGTTCGGGACGAGCGCGCCGCCCGCCGTCTTGTAGGGCCAGCGCGCGGGGACGAGGTCCGAATCGGAACCGGGCTCGATCCAGCC
>CADCBS010000080.1 GCA_902799715.1 uncultured bacterium
GGATTCGCCTTTTGACGGGAAACAGCAGCCTTCGGCTCCTCCACGCGACCTTCAGCAAGGCCGCCATCCCCCCTCTTGCGAAAATCCGGGATAAGGGTGGGAACTTCCATGTACGGCCCTTTTTTGGTAGACTTGCGCGAAATCCTTTGAAAGGACTGTGGAAACATGAAGCAGAACCATCGCATCCGCCGCCGGGGCGCCGCGGGAGTCGCGGCTTTCGCCGTGGCGTTCACGGCTCTCTCTTCCGCCGCCATCGTCGTTTCGTCCGTGAGCGTGAAGCCCGTGGACGGCTTCGGGGGCGACACGACCGACATCTCGCTGCAGTGCCGCGTCAAGCCCGGGCAGACGTTCAGCGCCGACGCCGTGCAGCAGGACGTGCGCGCGCTGACCGACTCCCAGCGCTACGAGAAGGTCGTGGCCGAGACCGTCGAGACCAAGGACGGCATGGAGGTGGTCTACTCCGTGCAGCGCAAGCGCCGCTTCAAAGGGCCCCTCGCCGTGGAGGGCGCGAAGTATTTCACCGAATCCAAGATCGCACGCCTGTCGAAGCTGACCGACGGCGCGTCGCTCGGCGAATCGGACCTGGCCGCCGCCGCGGGCTACGTGCGCCGCGCCTACGTGCGCAAGTTCTTCCCCGACGCCAAGGTCGAGACGAAGGTCGAGCCGATCCCCGGCTCGCCCGGCGCCGTGAACGTGAAGATGACCGTGGACGAAGGGAAGCGCCTGCGCCTGGGCGACTACACTTTCAGCGGCAACAAGGCGATCGAAGCGTCCGAACTGCGCGCCGCCTTCGGCTGGTACCCCTGGTACAACCCCATGGGATGGATGTCTGACGACCCGGCCGCGGACGACGAGCTCGACGCCGCGGCCGCCGCCGTGGCCGCGCGCTACCGCAAGGCCGGCTATCTGGACGCCAAGGTGCCGCGCCCCGTCCGCGTGCCGCGCCCCGACGGCAAGACCGACTTCCTGTTCAAGGTGGAGGAGGGGACGCTGTACAAGGTCGGCGCGATCTCCTTCGAGGGCGTGACCAACCTCACCGCCGCCGCGAAGGACGCAAAGGGCAGGGACACGACCGTCGAAAAGCTCCTGCGCGAAGCCGCGGAGAACGCGATGGCCGAAAAGCTTTCGCCCGACGAGGCCGAGGCCCGCATCGCCGGCGAAGAGGCCCTGCGCGAAGCCGAAAAGGCCGTGGAGATGTATTTCGGGTCGCGCGGCATCGTCGACACCGAGGTGTCCACCGTCAAGATCCCGGCGGAGAAGGATCCGTCCGTGCTCGACCTCGTGTTCAAGGTCAAGCCCGGAAAGCCCGGCTACATCCACGACATCGTGGTGCGCGGCAACGACCGCACGATGGACAAGGTCATACGCCGCGAAATACGCCTTTCGCCGAAGGACCCCTACGACGAGCGCAGCGCGGAGCGCGCGCGCAAGCGCCTCGAGAACCTGGGCTACTTCAGCCGCGTGCAGCAGCGGCTCGAAAAGCCCGCCGGGTACGACCCCGAGGCCGAAAAGCTCCAGCCATACGTGACGCGCGACCTCGTGTACGAAGTGACCGAGCAGTCCACCGGCAACTTCGGCATCGGCGTGGGCGCGTCGTCGGTCGATTCCGTCTTCGGATACGTGGAGATTTCCGAATCGAACTTCGACCTGTTCCGCCCGTGGCGCTTCTCCGGCGCGGGGCAGAAGGCGCGCATGAACATTTCCGTCGGCCCCCGCATCCAGACGTACGAGGTTTCGCTCACCGAGCCGTGGTTCCTCGACCGCCAGCTCGAATTCACGCTCGAAGGCTACCGCCGCCTGCGCTGGTACGACCAGTACGACGTGGCGCGCTCCGGCTTCTCCGCCACGATTTCGTACCCCGTCAAGTTCTGGCCCACGTGGGATCCGTTCGGCCGCCTCGGCTTCCGCTTCACGCTCGACTACGTCCAGATGTACGACGTGGACGACGGCAAGTGGGGATACGCCAAGGGCTTCGACCCCGCCGAGTCCGAACGCGACACGCGCCTCTACAAGATCGAGGAGCGCCGCTTCGACGAGTCCGTGGAGGCGATCTTCCGCCTGTTCTGGGCCGACAACACGCTCGACCACCCCTATTTCCCGCACCACGGGTATTCCGCCCTCCTGTTCGGCGACGTCTCGACCGGCGACAACAAATACTGGCGCCTCGGCGCCACCTGGCGCCAGTACTTCACCGTGTCCAAGCGCTGGGACCACGTGTTCTCCTGGCGCGTCCACGCCGAGACGGTCGACGAGATCTCCGGCGACCTTCCGATCTACGACAGGCTGTTCCTCGGCGGACCGCGCTCGGTGCGCGGCGTGGACTACCGCGAGGTGTCGCCCAAGATCTACCGCAAGGGCGAGCATTCGCCCTGGGGCGGCAAGGCCGCGTTCTGCGCCACGGCCGAATACACCGTCCCCGTGATCCAGTACATCCGCCTGGCCGCGTTCACCGACCTCGGCGCCGTGGGCAAGGACACGTTCGACCCCGAGTTCTCCGACCTCTGCTGGTCCGTCGGCCTGGGCATCCGCCTGGACATCCCGCGCTTCCCCGTGCGCCTCGACTTCGCCGTGCCGGTGTCCAAGCCGTCCGACGTGGACAGGGAAGTGTTCTCCTTCAGCGTGGGCTACGATTTCTGAACCGGATCCCGGGCCCACGCCCGGACCGGCCGAAAAGAAAGGCATGAAAATGAAAAAGGCAATCGCAGCCGCGTTCGCGGCGATGGTGTCGCTCGCGGCTTCCGCCGGCGACGGAATGAAGTTCGCGCTCGTGAACATGGCCGAGCTGATCCGGCTCGGCCCGGACTACCCGCGCGACACCAGGATGATGACCGAAAAACGCCAGGCCTACGAGGATCAGCTTCTCAAGATGCAGAGCGAGCTCGAGGCCCTGGGCGAGGACCTGGCCCGCCAGAACGAATCCCTGCGCGCGCCGAACCCGATGCTGAACCCTTCGGTGCTGGAAGACCAGCGCAAGAAGTTCGCCGACGGCCAGAAGCGTTTCGCCACCCTGCGCCAGCAGCTTCTGCTGAAGACCCAGGAATGCGAAAACACCCTGCGCGAGCTGCAGGGCATGCTCTCGAAGCGCGCCGCCGAAAAGGTGCGCGAGAGCCTGGCCAAGTTCGCGAAGGAAAAAGGCTACGACGCGATATTCGACACCGACACCGCCGCATGGGCCCGCGACGGCATTGACGTGACGGGCGAGGTGCTGGCGTTCTGCGGCATCGACGCCGACGAGGCCCGCCAGGCCGCCAAGGACGCCGAGGCCGAGGCGCGCCGCCGCGTCCCGGCCCCCAAGGCCGGCGAGTCCGCGCCCGCCGCCCCCGCGGATTCCGCCAAGCGAGACGGCAAATGATCCTTACCGTAAAAGAGATAGCCGAGCGCATCGGCGGCGCCGTGGACGGCGACGGCTCCGCGGAGATCTCCGCGGTGGCCGGCCTCGAGGAGGCCCGCCCCGGCGACCTTTCGTTCTGCAAGGACCCCAAGCACGTCAAGGCCGTGGCCGGCACGAAGGCCACCGCCCTGATCCTGCCCGAGACATGGTTCGAGCCGTTCCCGTGCGCGGCGGCGATCCGCGTCGCCGCGCCAGACGAGGCCTGCATGGCCGCCGCCGCGATCTTCGCCCCGCCCGCGCCCGTCCGCGCGCCCGGCATACACCCCACCGCCATAGTCGCGGAAAACGTCTCCATCGGCCGCAATGTCCATATCGGACCCTACACCGTGATCGAACGCGGCGCGACCATCGGCGACGGCTGCACCATCGAAGCGCAGGTCTACATCGGCGAGGACTGCAGGATCGGCGACGGCTGCCACATCTACCCGCAGACCACCCTGCGCGAGGGCACGGTGCTCGGAAAGCGCGTGATCCTGCACTGCGGCGTGCGCATCGGCGGCGACGGCTACGGCTACACGCACGAAGTCTCGCCCGACGGGAAAATCTCGATCTCCAAGATCCCGCAGCTCGGCATAGTCGAGCTGGGCGACGACGTGGAGGTCGGCTCCAACACCACCATCGACCGCGCCCGCCTGGGCCGCACGAAGGTCGGCGCGTGCACGAAGATAGACAACCTCGTCCAGGTGGCCCACAACGTCCAGATAGGCTCCTGCTCCGGCCTGATCGCCCAGTGCGGCGTGGCCGGCTCCGCGCACATCGGCAGCGGCGTCCTCATCTGGGCGCAGGCCGGCATCTCCGGCCACATCCACGTGAACGACCGCGCCCAGGTCGGCCCCCAGGCCGGCGTGCCGCAGGACGTCCCCGCCGGAAGCTACGTCATCGGCACCCCCGCCGGATCCTTGCGCGACGTCGCGGCAATCGCCCTCGCGCCCAAGGCCATCTCGCGCCTGCGCGCCGACGTGAAAGAACTCAAGAAGAAGATAGGCGGTTGACGGGCATGGCGGCCCCCGAGATCCTGGCCGTCGTGCCGACTTACTGCGAAAAGGACAACGCGGCGGCAATGGCCGCCGCCGTGCTGGCGAACATGCCGCCGGAGGGCGGCGTCCTTTTCGCCGACGACAATTCGCCCGACGGCACCGGCGACATCCTCGATTCCGTCGCGGCGTCCGAACCGCGCGTCTCCGTCCTCCACCGCCCCCGCAAGGAGGGGCTCGGCCGCGCTTACGTCGCCGCTTTCCGCCACGCCCTCTCCATGGGCGCGGAGCGCGTGATCCAGATGGATTGCGACTTCTCCCACGACCCCGCCGACATCCCGCGCCTCGTGGAAGCGTCGCAGACGGCCGATGTCGCGATCGGCTCGCGCTACGTGAAGGGCGGCGCCACCCCCGGCTGGCCTTTCAGGCGCAGGCTCGTGTCCCGCTTCGGCGGGTTCGTCGTCCGCACCGTCACCGGAATGCCCGTGCGCGATCCCACCGGCGGCTTCAAATGCTTCACCCGCAAGGCGCTCGAGGCGATCGACCTCGGCTCCGTCGCCTCCGCCGGATACTCTTTCCAGCTCGAAATGAACTGGCGCGCGTGGAAGGCGGGGCTTTCCATCCGCGAAATCCCCATAACATTCCGCGACCGCAAGGCGGGCGAATCGAAGATCACCGCCGGCATCGCGGTGGAATCCCTGAAAACCGTGTTCCGCCTGAGATTCGGAAAATGCTGAAGACGTGGTTCGATGCCGTCCGCGTCCCGCAGTGGACGAAAAACGGCGTGGTCCTGCTGGCATGGTTCTTCGCCGCCGCCGACCCCGCGCAGCGCGCCGTGGCGCTTTCGTTCCGCGCCGCCGCGCTCGCCGCGCTCATGGCCGCGTCGTTCTGCCTCGTGTCGTCTTCGTTCTACCTGCTGAACGACGTCTCGGACGCCGACGCCGACCGGCTGCACCCCGTGAAGCGCTTCCGCCCCGTCGCCTCCGGCGCGCTTTCCATCGTCTCCGCGATCCGCGCCGCGCTGCTTCTGTTCGCATCCGGCATCGCGTTCCCCGCGGCGCTCATAGGCGTCTCGCCTACGCGCCAGCACGTGTACGCGTTCTTCACGATTCTCGGCTATTCCGCCCTCCAGTGCCTGTATTCCGGCTTCCTGAAGCGCTTCGCCTACGTGGACGTCGCCGTGATATCCGCCGGATTCGTGCTGCGCGCAGTCGCGGGCGCGGCCGTGCTCGAAGCGCGCGTGTCGCCGTGGCTGTACGCCTGCACGTTCTGCCTTTCGCTTTTCATCGCCCTGTGCAAGCGCCGCCACGAGAAAGCCGTCGCCGCCGTGTCGCGCGCCGCGCTCGGCGGCTATCGCCGCTCGGCGCTCGACGCCGCCGTGCTCGTCTCCGCCGCGGCCACGCTCGCCGTCTACGCCGCATACACGCTGTCCCCCGACACCGTGGAGCGCTACGGCACGCGCGCGCTCTGCTTCACCGCGGTCCCCGTCGCCGCCGGCCTCGCCAGATACGCGCACCTCGCATTCCGCGGCGAGGACGTCGGCCGGCCCGAACGCGTGCTCCTCACCGACCGCCTTCTCTGGTGCGTTCTCGCGCTCTACTGCGCCTCCGCCGCCGCCATAGTCGCCGCGGCCGGGCGCTGACCCCGCCGCCCCCTCCGCGCATCCCGGCCATGGATCCGTCGCTTCTCGAGAAACTCGCCGCGCGCCGGCGCTTCGGCGTCAAGCCGGGGCTGGACTCCATCCGCGCCCTCGCCGCCGCGATCGGCGACCCGCAGGACTCTCTCCGCTGCGTGCACATCGCCGGAACGAACGGCAAGGGCGCCACCGCCGCGATCGTCGATTCCGTCCTGCGCGCCGCCGGGTATTCCACCGCCCGCTACACTTCGCCGCATCTGGTCAGGCTGAACGAGCGCTTCTTCCTGGACGGACGCCCCGCCTCCGACCGCGAGCTTTCCGCCGCCGCCGGACGCGTCTTCCCCGCCGTCGAGGCGGCGGAGCGCGCCGGACGCGAAACGACTTTCTTCGAATGTCTCACCGCCGTCGCGTTCGAGCTTTTCGCCCGGCACGCGCGCGAGGCGTCGCGCCCGTGCGTCGCGATTCTCGAAACCGGCCTCGGCGGCCGCCTCGACGCCACGAACATCGTGCCCGCGCCGCTCGTCGCCGCCATAACCCGCATCGGGCTGGACCATTGCGCGATCCTCGGAAACACGATAGAGGAGATCGCGCGCGAAAAGGCCGGCATCGCGAAACCCGGCCGGCCTCTCGTGTGCGGCGCCATGCCGCGCCCGGCAATAGAGGAAATCGCGCGCTGCGCCGCCCGCGCCGGGGCGCGCCCCGTGGTCTCCGCCCCGGAAGCCGCGCCTGTCCGCACCGTGTCGCAGCGGCCCGGCGCGCAGACGCTCGAAATCCGCTTCGGCGGCGCGGCCGCCGCCGTGGAGCTTTCGCTCGGCGGCACGTTCCAGGCCGAAAACGCCTCCACCGCCCTCGCGATCCTCCGGGAACTCGCGGACTGCGGCTTCCCGTGCGGCATCGACGCCGTGCGCCGCGGATTCGCGAGCGTCGTGTGGCCCGGACGCTTCCAGCTCGCCGCAGAGAATCCCCCGACCGTCGTCGACGGCGCCCACAACCCGGACGGCGCGGCGGCGCTCGCCCGGGCCGTGGCGGAGTCCGGCCTGCCGCGCCCCGTCTGCCTGGTGGCCGGCTTCTGCGCAGACAAGGACGTCGCCGCCGATCTCCGCGAGTTCGCGAAGTTCGCCGGCTGCGCGTTCGCCGCGCCCGTGGACAACCCGCGCTCGCTGCCGCCGCGGGACGCGGCGCGGATGATGGCAGACGCCGGGATCCGCGACGTGCGCGCATGCGCGTCGGCCGCCGAGGCGATATCGGCGGCGCGCTCGCGCGCCGCCGCGGCCGGCGGATCGGTGGTCGTCTGCGGCTCGCTGTTCCTTGCGGGCGAAGCGCTCCAGATCCTCGACGCCTTCCCGTGGCCCTCCGGCCCGCGAGAACCGTCGGAACGCCTCTGACCACGGCTCCATCCGCCCACGCTCTCCGCCCTCTCCGTTCCTCTCGAAAACCCGACAACCGAAAAAGGAGAAACACCATGAAGAAGAACCTTGGAGTAAAGAACTGGATGTTCCCGATGCCGGTCTTGATGATCGGCACCTACGGCGCAGACGGCACGCCCGACGTGATGAACGCCGCGTGGGGCGGGATTACGCTCGAAGACGAAATCACGATCTGCATCGACACGTCGCACAAGACCTGGGCGAACATCGCCGCGCGCAAGGCGTTTACCGTCGCCTTCGGTACGGCTGACACCGTGAAGGCTTGCGATTACCTTGGCATCGCGAGCGGCAACAAGACGGCAGGCAAGGTGGCGAAGAGCGGCTTCACCGTGACGAAGAGCGAGTTCGTGGATGCGCCTGTCGTCAACGAGCTGCCGCTCGTCCTTGAATGCAGGCTCGTTTCGATGAACGATGAGAACTGCAATGTCGTCGGCAAGATCCTCAACTGCGCTGTGGAGGAGTCCGCGATGACTGACGGCAAGCCCGACGCGGACAAGATGAAGCCCATCTGCTTCGACACCTGCCGGCACGTCTATCGCCTGATGGGCGCAGCCGTCGCCCCCGCCTTCTCCTGCGGCAAGGAACTGATGTGATTCGCGGCGCAGCGAAGCAGGGCAGAAAATTCTCTCACGGTTGACATGTAGGATAAAAATATCCTATAATACCCCTTGAAGCAAATGATAGGATATTTATAATGTACATTGACACAAATAAAATCGTCACAATGACGGCGGCAAATCAGAACTTCTCTGCCGTGGCTCGGCAAACCGACAGGGACGGCAAGTCTGTAATCTTCAAGAACAACCGCCCAAAATACATCCTTATCGACCTTGATGACGGCGAATATCTCGACCTCAGCGAGGAGGAGAGGATTGATGTTGTTGCGAGGCGCATCATGAAGCGTCACAAGGCCGCGTTTCTGGAGCTGGCGAAATGACGAAGTTCTCCAAAGACAAGGTCCTTCTGCTGCACCAGTACATCGCTGCGGAAACTGGCGGCAGTGTGGGGCTTCGCGACGAAGGTCTTCTTGAATCGGCGCTTGAAGGCGCGTTTGCCACTTTCGAGGGCAAGGAGCTCTATCCGACGAAAGAGGAGAAAGCGGCTCGCATCGGCGCGTCCCTCGTCTCGAACCATGCGTTCCTCGACGGGAACAAGAGGATCGGCATGTATGTGATGCTGACGTTTCTTGAGGTAAACGGGATTCGGGTCGAATGCACAGACGAAGAGATCGTCCGCGCCGGACTGTCGCTTGCCGATGGCTCCATGGACTACGGAAAACTCCTCGCCTGGGTCCGCGAACACGCAGTGCCGCAGGAAGCGGGGAAATAGCGAAACTGTTTCGCAAGAGAGGACAGAAAGGTGGAATCATGAAAATGAACCTCCTTTGCGGTCTTTGCGTCCTTTGCGGCTAAAACAAAACAATGAAAAAGATACGCTGCCCATATTTCGAATTGAACGACCTTGAGCGTGCGTACCACGACAAGGAGTGGGGGACGCCGTGCCGAAACGACCGGAGGCTCTTCGAGTACCTGATGTACGAGGTGCTGCAGTGCGGTCTCAGCTGGGATACGATCATCCAGAAGCGTGCGGCGTTTCGCATCGCGTTCGAGCGGTTCGATTTCGAGAAGATCGCCCGCTTCTGCTTCCGCTACAGGGAACTTAAAAGGACGAAGTGACGAGGCGGGCGCAGTGTCGCTCCCCATGTGTTACCAAAATCGAGTGTATTCTATTTTGGTAATTACCAAAATCGAGGCATTTCTATTTTGGTGGTTGCGGCGCGTTGCGGGATTTGGTACAATTGGACCATGAATAGAATATATAGCAAACTGATCAAAGATCATTTTGCCAACAATCGGCAGATGGTGTTTCTGTCTGGGCCGCGGCAGGTGGGCAAGACAACGCTTGCGCATGACGCGCTGCCGGACGCGGCATACTTCAATTACGACAGGACGCAAGACGCACTTGCCATTTCGTCCGGCGCCGAACGCATTGCCGCGATTGCCGATTTGCCGAATCCTGTAAAGGCTTCGCACGGCATTCTGTTTGACGAACTGCACAAGTTCCCGAAATGGAAGAAGTTCCTCAAAGGATTTTTTGATGCATACGCAGACAATCGCAAACTGAAGGTGGTTGTGACGGGTAGTGCGCGGATGGATGTCTACAAGCGGGGCGGCGACAGCATGATGGGGCACTATTTCGCATATCGCGTGCATCCGTTTTCCGTAGGAGAGCTTGGCGGCACGGACATAGATCTTGAAAAGCCGTTTCGCGCAGCGCAGGCTGTTTCGCTGGAAGACTTGCACCGGCTTATGAAATTCAGCGGCTATCCGGAACCGCTTATCAGAGGAAGTGAAAGATTCTACAACCAGTGGAAGCGGTCACGGCTTGAAAAGCTTTTTGACGAGGACGTCCGCGATCTAAGCCGAGTGCAGGATCTGCGGGGATTGCGAGCATTGTCCGAGCTCCTCGCATCGCGGGTGGGCGGCGGCATCAACTACGCATCCCTGGCATTGGATCTTGCAGTTGCGCCGGATACGGTAAAGGCGTGGATCGGCGTGCTGGAATCGGTTTACTACTGCTATGCCGTGACACCCTGGTTTGCAAATGTCGCCAACTCGATCAGAAAGCAGCCTAAAGTCTACCTCTGGGACTGGAGTCTTGTCTCTGATATCGGCGCGCGCAACGAAAACTTCATTGCATCGCATCTGCTCAAGGCCGTCCACTGGTGGACGGACTCCGGCCTGGGCGACTTTTCGCTTCATTACCTTCGCACTAAGCAGCAAAAGGAAGTTGACTTCCTTGTCGCTCCAGGTCGCGATAGAAGCCCCGCCAAGCGATTTCGTCCCGACGGAGTTTGAAGGGCAGGCGGTTAAACTTGCGGCATTGGATATACTAAAGGTCCTGGTCTGAAAAGAAGGGAGAGCATGGGCAAACTAAGATGGGAACTTAAAACGAGCGGAAAAACGATGAAAAAGAACATGCTTGGAATCGCCGTGCTCGTTCTGGCGCTGGCTGCGGGGTGCTGCAGCACGGCTGCGCGGGTCGCTCGCGGCGAATTTGTCGCGCTCGCCGAGGCGGTGCCGGACGCGATTCTCGAGCCGCGGTACTATTCGACCTACAACTTCGTAGGCGAACGCATCGACGGATACGAAGAGCCGTGCGCGCTTCTGACGAAGGAGGCTGCGTCCGCGCTCAAGGCGGCGAGCGACGACTGCGTGAGGCGCGGCTACCGGCTGAAGATATACGACGCATACCGTCCGCAGCGCGCCGTCGCGCACTTCGTCCGCTGGGCGTCCGATGTCGGCGACACGCGGATGAAGCCGTATTTCTACCGCGACCTCGACAAGTCCGTGCTGTTCGAGCGTGGCTACATCGCGGAGAAGTCCGGGCACAGCCGCGGCAGCACGGTGGACCTTACGCTCTTCGACATGAAGACCGGCAAGGAAGTCGACATGGGCGGCACGTTCGACCGGTTCGGCCTCGAATCGCATCCCGACTACAAAGGAGCAACCAAGGAGCAGTACGCCAACCGCATGCTCCTCCGCGAGATCATGCTCGCCCACGGCTTCAAGCCGCTCGCGGAAGAATGGTGGCACTTCACGCTCGCGAACGAGCCGTATCCCGACACCTACTTCGACTTTCCCGTGCGGTAAAAGGTTGTCGGCATGGCGGTGAAAGAGGAGAACCTGTGATGGAAATCGGCCTGCGCCCGGACGGGATGCTGGTGTTTGACGGGAACGCCGACGAAGACACCTCCCTGGCGCTTGGGCTTCTGAAGGGCAAATCGGCGCAAGAAGGGCCGTCTGTTCAATGGCTTCGCCGAATAGTCGGCGACCATGTGCGCAGGCTCGTCGCCGCGTCCGTCGACGGGACGATGCCGCAGGGCGCGGCGCTGGAATCGTGCAGGCCCGATGCGCTTCAGACGCTGGCGGTCCTCTCGTCAGTGCCGCCGATGCCCGGCGGGGAATACTGGACCGGGGACGTTCTGGGCGGTTTTCTCGCTCGCGTCGAATCGGCGGTCTCCGCCGTTGCGGCGAAGCATGGCGGCGATCTGCTCGCTGCGGTCGCGTCGTTCGGCCCGGGCTGGCGCGACGTGGGCAAGGTGAGCCTGCATCTTGCGGAGAACAAGGGCGACAAGAGCGGGACGCACCCGTTCGCGTTTCTCGCCACGTTCGTGAGCCGCGCGGACGCCGAAGGGCGCGCAAAGCATCTGCCGCTTTCCGCCGCGCTGAAGGCGTACGCGTCGAAACCCGCCGCGCTCGCAAGGATCCTCGCGCCGCTCGAAGCGGCGGCCAAGGACGACAAGTTCCTGCTCTCGCTGCTTGAATCGCGCCGGATATTCCAGCCGTGCGCGCTGTCCGCAGGAGAGGCGTATTCGTTCCTGAAGGGCGTCGCGAAGTACGAGGCGGCGGGGCTTCTCGTGCGCACGGGGCGCATCTGGGCGAAGGCGCCTCCGAAGGCAAAGGTGTCTGTATCCGTCGGGACGAAGGGCGGTTCGCTCGACGCGCGCGCGCTCTGCGACTTCAGCGTCGATGTCACGATCAACGGCGAACCGCTTGGCGAAGACGAGCTGGCGATTCTTGCAAATGCGCCCGACGGGTTGGTCCGGATTCGCGGCGAATGGGTCGAAGCGGATAAAGAGAAGATACATGGACTGCTGGCGAAATGGAAAGACGCGAAGCGCCTTATGCGCGACGGACTCACCATGGCGCAGGCGCTCCGTATGCTCGCAGGCGGCGACGCCGATTCTATCGCGCCGGGCGGCGGGGACGACGACGCGTGCGAGGTGCGCGCAACGGGCGAACTGAAGGAACTGTTGCGTGGGTTGATGGACGGGGACGGCGGTCGCGGGACGGCCTCGCTGCCAAACGGGCTGGACGCGGTGCTGCGTCCGTACCAGAAGAACGGCGTGGAGTATCTGCTGCGGACGATGGGCGCGGGACTTGGCGCGTGCCTGGCGGACGACATGGGGCTTGGCAAGACGCTTCAGGTCTTGACGCTCATCGACACTTGGAAGCAGCGCGGGGAGATTGCGCCCCTGCCGGTGCTGGTAGTGATGCCCGCGTCGCTTCTTGCAAACTGGAAAGCGGAGGCTGCGCGGTTCACGCCGGATCTGAAGGTCGGGGTGTTGCATCCGTCGGATGCCGAATACCGCGAAGTAATGTCTCACGCGAAGTTCTCAAAGTCTGCAAAGTTTCAGGATGAAAAATCACTTCGCGAACTTGGCGGACTTTGCGTGGGACAAAAGGAGCCGCGTGAAGCAGATGGAGTGGATGTCGAGAAATATCTCAAGCCGTTTGATCTCGTGCTTACGACATACGGGCAGTTCACGCGGTCGGAGAAACTGCGCAAGCTTCCGTTCGCCGCCGTGATCGCGGACGAGGCGCAGGCTATAAAAAATCCCGGCTCCGGACAGAGCAAGGCGCTCCGGTCGGTCGTTTCGCCGCGCCGCCTGGCGCTTACCGGTACGCCGGTCGAGAACAGGATGAGCGACCTCTGGAGCATTTTCGACTTCATCAATCCCGGCCTCCTGGGCTCGCTCAAGTCTTTCCAGTCCGCGACAGCAAAGTCCGGCGATTTCTCGGTGGTGCGCCGCCTGACGCGTCCGTTCATCCTTCGTCGCCTCAAGACGGACAAGACCATCATCGCAGACCTTCCCGACAAGACCGAGATCGACGTCTCGACGCCGCTTTCGCAGAAGCAGGCGCTTCTCTACGCGCGCACGGTGGAAGAACTGCGCCGGGCGCTGGAGGACGTGAAGGGCGAAGGTTCCACGATGAAGCGCAAGGGACTTGTTCTCGCGTACATGCTCCGCTTCAAGCAGATATGCGACCATCCGTCCCTATATCTCGGCACGGAGGCGTACACGCCGGAGGATTCCGGAAAGTTCGTCGTCCTGGGCGAGCGCGCGGCGGAAGTGTCCGCACGCCAGGAGAAGATGCTTGTTTTCACGCAGTACCGGGAAATGACGGAGCCGCTTGCGGAGTACCTTGCCGGCGTGTTCGGGCGCGAAGGGCTGGTTCTCCACGGCGGGACGCCCGTCTCGAAACGCGGTGCGCTCGTCAAGGCTTTCCAGGATCCGGCGGGGCCGCCGTTCTTCGTGCTGTCCGTGAAGGCTGCGGGAACCGGCCTCAACCTCACGGCGGCGAACCACGTCGTGCATTTCGACCGTTGGTGGAATCCGGCGGTCGAGAACCAGGCGAGCGACCGCGCATACCGCATAGGCCAGAAACGCAACGTGCTTATCCACAAGTTCGTGACGTACGGAACGCTCGAGGAGAAGATCGACGCGATGATCAAAGAGAAGCAGTCCCTTGCCGATTCGCTCTTCGCGGACGGAGGCGAGAAGCTCGTCACCGAGATGTCCGACGCGGAGCTCATGGACCTCGTGAAGCTCGATGCGTCCGCCATCGAGAAATGACCGCCGGTTTTGGTATAATGTTCAGTGTTTGGGAGAAGCAAATGGCACAGAAACTTTTGAAGAGAAAGCCGCGCAAGGTCGCGCCGACTGATGCGGGGAAAAGGAAACGGGGAACGGCAGGCAGCATGCTCGGCGTCTCGCTTCGCGACCATTCGATACTTGGGTCGGACTCCAGGTTCACAATCGTCAATTCATCGAAAGAGTAAACAATGAGCAGATATTCGTATTGGGGATTCAAGCCGCAGCCCACCGTGTGGGAGCGGAAGGAGAAGGCCGCGAAGACGATCGCGCGCCTGCGGAAGAAGGGCGCCGACCTTTCGCCTGTGGAGCTTGAAGGGCGCACGATCGCGAAAACCTTCTGGGGCAAGGCGTGGTGCGACAACATCGAGGCGTACCGCGATTTCGCATACCGGCTGGAACGCGGCCGCTCCTACGTGCGGAGCGGCGCGGTGATCGACCTCAAGATCCGCGAAGGCGCGGTCGGCGCCCTTGTAATCGGAAGCGGACGCAGTCCGTATGAAGTCGTCATCCGCATCGACCAGATGGCAAAGCCCGCGTGGAATGCGCTTGTGAAGCGCTCGTCAGGGAAGATAGCGTCTCTCATGGCGCTTGCGCAGGGCAAGCTTCCGAAGGAGATGCTGGAGGATTTCTGCAATCCCGAGACGGGTCTTTTCCCGAAGCCTCGCGAGATACATTTCGACTGTTCGTGTCCCGACGGCGCCTCCTGCTGCAAGCACGTGGCGGCGGTTCTCTACGGAATCGGCGCGCGGCTCGACGAACAGCCGGAACTCTTCTTCACGCTGCGCGGAATCGATCCGGATTCGATAGTCGCGGCGGAGGTAGTAGACACTCTTACCGCCGGCGCAGCAAACGAACTGGAGAACGCCGATCTCGGCGACATGTTCGGCATTGCGCTTGACGAGGCGCCGGACGATGGCGGCGCGCACGCATCTTCAGCGCGAAGCGAGCCGCGCGCCGGGCAGGATCGGGATGCCGGGCGCGCACCCGCCGTGCCGGCGGCAAGCGGTGCGGCGCCGGCGGAACAGTCTGGCAGACGCAAAAAGACGCCATCACGGAACGTCCCGCGGAAAGGCTTGGATTTCAATCCTCTTGCGGCGCGCGTAAAGACGCTCCGCCTCAGGCTGGGACTCACCCAGCAGGAGTTTGGAGAAAAGCTGGGCACGTATCAAGCGGTCGTCAGCGCGATGGAACGCGGCAAGGCCGATTCCCGCATTCGCGCGTTCCTGGAAAAGATAGAACGTCTTGAGTCTGAATGCGCAAATAGATGAATCGGCGGCCTGCCGATGCCGCCCGGCCTCAGCGCCGCGCGCGAGGCGAACGACCGCGCCGTGCCGGCCGCCTACGGCCTCGCGCCTTGACCCGGAATCGCCGCACACCTCTTCGGGCTGTATGAGAATGCGATAAAGAGACAAAAAGGACAGAAGGGACGAAAGCGACTAAATAGACAACGGAGGTTGGCCGGTCGCTTAGGTCGTTTCCGTCGCTTTCGTCCCTTGAAGGAGTCTCCAATGGCTGAAATTCCCATAATCGTGCTGCCGCATGGCGGATACCGAAAACTCATAGTCTATCGCAAGAGCGATGTGATCTATCAGGGCACGGTCGCATTCTGCCGCCGCTTTCTGCCCACGCACGGCGACCGCACGGTCGATCAGATGACGCAGGCCGCCCGGAGCTGCAAGCAGAACATCGCCGAAGGGAGCGCGGCAAGCGGTACAAGCAAGGAAACGGAGATCAAACTCACAAATGTCGCGCGAGCCACGCTTGACGAACTGATCGAAGACTATCTTGACTACCTGAAGTCGCACGGCGCGGCGGAATGGGAAGCGACGAGCGAGAAGAAAACTGCCGCGAGAGACTTTGCGAAAAGCCATGCGGACTGGAAGGACTGGGAAAAGTTCTTCGCGTCGCGTCCGGCGGAGACGCTATGCAATCTGATAATCGTGGTCATTCAGCAGACAAAATACCTTCTCGACAAGATGATTGCCGCACAGGAAGCCGACTTCAAGAGACATGGCGGCGTTCGCGAACGCATGCACGCGGCGAGAACCGCAGCCCGTGGCGAGGATTGGGACAAAACCATTTATTCGCGGCTTGACGGCGCATCGACAGCTGACGAACTTGCCGCCCGCGCCAACGAAATGAGAAAAGCCATTTCGAGAGCCGTGTGGAGCATACAGCGGAGAAAAAATGGTAATGAAGCGAGACGGGAACCAGACTGCCGAATACAAGGAATCGCGGCCCGACAAGCACCTCGAATGGATTTGCGGCAGCGCGAATGCCGAAGGCGGCGCTTCGCACATCTGCGAGCGATGGTATACTGTTCCTGTGAAAGCGAGAGGTTCAAAATCATGAAAAAGATACGCTGCCCATATTTCGAATTGAACGACCTTGAGCGAGCGTACCACGACAAGGAGTGGGGGACGCCGTGCCGAAACGACCGGAGGCTCTTCGAGTACCTGATGTACGAGGTGCTGCAGTGCGGACTTAGCTGGGACACGATCATCCAGAAGCGTGCGGCGTTTCGCATCGCGTTCGAGCGGTTCGATTTCGAGAAGATCGCCCGCTACGGCGAGCGCGACATTGCGCGCATCCTCGACGTGCCGGGCATGATCCGCTCGCGGCGCAAAATAGAGGCCATCATCCACGACGCGCAGTGTTTCATCGCGCTTCGTCGCGAATGCGGCACGTTCTCGAAGTGGCTCTGGGCGTTCACGGGCGGAAAGACGTTGCACAATCCCGACAGCGCGAAGTCCGGCGAGTGGACCCCGCCGGCGCGCACGGAGCTCTCGGACCGGATAGCCGCCGGGCTCAAGGCGCGCGGTTTCAAGTTCCTCGGCCCGGTGACGGTATATGCCTTCATGCAGTCCGTGGGCCTCGTCAACGACCACGCCCGCTTCTGTTTCCGCTACAAGGAACTGCGCCACGATTCCTCCCGCATTGCGAAGGGGAATGCGGTTTAATATGCCCGGTTTGGCGAATTGCGCGCATGAAATGCCGAAGAATGGGGGAACGCATGAGCGAAGCGGTGGAAGTATTGCTGTGGGGGTGGCGGACAGGAGCCGCCTCCGCGCGGACGGAGGAGCGATGTTCGTGCATCTGTCTTCGATAATATGGTATAATTCCGATTGCGGAAACATAAGCGAAGGAGAGACGCAAAGGCAATCAAAGGATTGGCAGGCACATGAGCACAAAGGCACAGACACGGGGCGACGATTTGTTCTCGTCTGCCGCGCACGACGCCAGCCCAGTACGGACGCGTTCCGATGCGCAGATCCGGGCGGCCGAACTGATCGCGGGACGGACACTCTCCGTCGGCAACGTCCTCGCAAGCGACAATGTGCAGTTCTACGTGGCCATCCTCTCCGCACTGGCCGACTTCCGTGCGGGACACGAGTTCGAGCCGCTGTTCGACGACCTGCTGGACGCCGTCTTGGGCGAATCGCCGTCCCAGCGGCAGATCGACGGGTTCAACGCCGACCTGGCGCAGCTAGAGGAGTGGAAGCTTGTCGAGCGCCGCATAGAGAAGATCCGCGTGAGGGGCTATCGCGACAACCGCAGGCGCAAGTACCGATTCCGCATCTGCGACGACGCCGCGTCGCTCGTGGAATGGCTGCACGCCCGCCGCGAGGAGGAGCTCAACCCCCGTGTCGCCGCCACGGACAACATGCTCGGAGCCCTCAAGTCCGCGCTCGCCGAAATCCAGCGCACGCTCAACCGCATGAAGGCCGGCGAGACAGACGCGAACGCGGCGCGCGACGTGATGTACGGCATACAGCGCGCGGACGACCTGACCGGCGAGGTCGCCGCGAGCCTCCAGAAGCTCGACAAGCATCTCGACGATTTCACGCGCTCCGCCTACGACGCCGGGGAGGCTCGCGAGGTCATCGCGGAGCTGGCGCTTTTCCGCGACCGGTTCATGAACAGGATCGGACGGCTCCGCCAGGAGATCGTCCCGGAGATCGGCAAACTGCGCGCGCCGCGCCAGCTTGAGCGCCTGTCCCGCTGCGAGATCGCGTTCCGCGAGGAGACGGGCAAGATGCGCCACATCGTGAGCGGACGCATTCCCGCGCCCGGCGATATCCTCGAAATGTTCATGCGGTTCTACGGCACGGACGGCAAGCTGCAGGATCTGATGCGCCGCGTGTCGGATTCCGCGCGAAACGTCTGGAAGAAGCTCAGCGCCCGCCTCCGCGAACTGGAGCGCCGCAACCGGCGGCTGGAGGATTTAGGGGCGCGCATCGCCGAATTCGCGGGATTCCCTGAAGACGAAGTGCCGAGCGCGTGGTTCCGCGCGCTTCTCCAGCCTGCGTCGATGTTCGGCGACATGCATATCCGCCCAGGCGTCAAGTCGCGTCCGCCGCAGCCGGAACTTTCCAGGGGCGGCGCCGCGGGGCGGACGAAGGCGTGGATCGACGAACGGACCGATGCGCCGGGCGCGCCGCGCGCGACGTCCATGGACGAGGCGCGGCTCCACGATCTCGACGTCTGGCTTGCGGCGCGCGGACTCAAGCCGGCAAAACCAGGCGAAAGCATCCGGCTTTCGTCCTGCCCTATGAAGGATGACGGCGATTTCCGCAAGGTCATCGAGCTTGCGCGGAGCGCGATCCTCGGACGCGGCGCGCGCGCGGCGCGAATCGGCGTGAGGGGGACCGTACTCGCGGACGTCGATGCGGAGCTCAGGCTGGAAGGGCGCCGCCTCGAATTCGAGGAACTTGAACTTTCGCAGACAGGGGGGAGGCCATGAGCGTCAAAGAGTCGAAGCTCGAGGAAATCATGTCCGAAAGCGGGCAGAACGAGCAGAAGGTGCAGAAAATACTGAACATCCTCCTGGAGGCGCCGTACTTCTACCGCGAGGACGATCTCTCGCTTTTCCTGTTTCTCTCCAAGTACAAGCGGGCGTTTGCAGGGTTCTTCAAGAAGTTCTACGGATGGGAGCTGATAGTGGAGTTCAAGTGCGCGCGTCTCTACAAGCCCGCCTGGTACAACGAAAAGGTAACCGAAGCGAATCGCGACATGTTCAACTTCACGAAGCGCGACGAGTGCGTGGCATTCCTGCTGCTGCTGGAGTTCTTCGAGCGCGAACTGCAGGAGCAGTCGGTCTCGACGGACGACAAGGAGAATCTCCGGTTCCTCTTCGGTTCGTTTCTCGGTTTCGCAGGGGACAGATTCCGGGAAGTGTTTCCCGCGAGGAAGGCATACTACACCGGCGAACAGGTGCGCAGGATTGTCCGCTCGATCATGCCGACGCTCCTCAAGTACCGGTTCCTGCGCGAGATACCGCGCGGCGAAGACGACGGCGAAGGGGGCGACACGATCTACGAATGCCTACCCGCGCTCTGGCTCTACGAGGGCGAGCGTCTGGCGGCCAGCGCCGCGGCGGCGCCGGAAGAAGCTCCGGACGGCAGGAACGGGGAGGGCGAGTAAAATGTCCATCCGGAGGGATTCGTTCAGGATCGTCAAGATCCGCTTCGTGAACTTCCACAATCTTGGCACCGGAATCGTCAACTTGCCTGGCGGCGGGCATCTGTTCCTTCTGGGCGACAACGGATCCGGCAAGACGACGCTTCTTGACGCGATCCACTATGTCCTCTCCGCGGGAGAGATCGAGTTCAATGCCGCCGCGCGCGTCGCCGGGGCGAAGAGCGCAGGCGGACGCAAGGTGCAGGGCGTTGTGATGCGCTACAACGTCGAGGCGGGCGGCCCCATGAACAAGGACGGCGGCATATCGTACGCCGCACTCGAGCTGGCGTCGGTGGAGACAGACCGGACGGTGTCCATCTGCGTGGGGCTTTCCGCGACGAGCATGGAAGTCGACTATAAAAGCTGGGGCGGCATGGCGGATGTGCCCGTCGCCGACCTGCCGCTTGTGGTCGAGGATTCGCACGATGGCAAGGTGCGGAGTCGCGCCGCCTTCCGAGACGAGTTCGCAAAGCAGATGAAGGCAATCCCCGGCGGACGGTATTATACGCACGTCAGCCAGTACGCGACCGCCGTGGCGGAGCGTTTCTTCGGTGACGCCGAGACGTACCGCAACGTCCGCCGCATCCTGGCGACCGGAAAGGCGTACCGCGAAATCGCGTCAAAGGCGGGAAATCTCAACGAGCTCTTCCGCCAGCTTCTCGAGGAACCGAACCGCGAGACGTTCGCCGGCCTCGTCGACGGCCTCAGGTCCATCGACGAAAGCCGCGAACGACTCGACCACATAGAGACGCGGCTCGGATTCCTCCGCAAGCTGAAGCGCGGACGCGACATGCTGGCGCTGACGAAGGAGAACCTCGTCTGCGCCGCTTGGAGGCGGGCGGACATCGACTTTGCGGAGTCTGTCGCGAAAGAGCGCGGACTTGAAGCCGAGCGCGCAAAAGCCGTCGCGCAGATTGACGCCGCCGGCAACGATCTTGAAGTCCTGCGGCGCGAACGCGACGCGCGGCAGGCGGAGCTCCAGGACCTGAAGGCGAAGGACTCCTCCGGACTGCTTCAACGCGAGAAGCAGCTTGCGCAGGAGGTCTCCGCGCTTGAAGGGGAGTGCCGCGTCAGGGACGCCGGACAACGCAATGCGTCCGACGCGGCGCGCGCGGCGTCCGCGCATGTTGCCGAATCCCGCGCCGCGTTTGCGGAGGCCGCCTCGAAACGGGCCGTGGAACTCCACCGGACCGGCGCTGGCGCACCGGTATCCGTCATGCCGCTCGTCTCCGCGCTCGACGCCGCATCGAAGGCGGACGCGCCGGAAGAGGTGGCCATGGAAACGGATGCGGTCCGCGGTCAGGTCGCGGCGGCATGCGAAGACGCGGCCAGCACTCTTCGCGCCTGTGAGGACGAAGCCGCGCAGGCAGAGGCGGAAGTGTCTCGAATCGAAAAGGAACTCGCAGCATTAGAGGCACAGCCGGAACCGGAGCCGGACGTCCCCGGTTTTGCGGCGGCGCGGACCGCCGTGGCGGAGCGTCTCTTCAAGGCCGTACCGCTCTATCTCCATGTCGAGCCGCGCGCCGGGTTGAAGTCTGCGGAAATCGCCGCGTTCGAGCAGGTCGCGGGCGACGCGCTTCTCGGAACGTGGCTTGTGCCGCAGGACGAGGCGGACGCCGTGCGCATGGAGTTCTTCCGCAACCATCGGGAGCAGTCGGTCTTCGTG
>CADCBS010000081.1 GCA_902799715.1 uncultured bacterium
GCGAGGCCGCCGAACGCGCGCGCCGCGAACGCGAAGAGCGCGAGCCCGCCGCCGCGGCGGGCGACGGCCCGAACGGCGGCGGCTGACGCCGCGCCCGCCGGAGCCGCGGCTTTTTTTCAGCGCTCGCCGGTGAAGAGCGCGTTCGTGGCGTAGTACGGGTCCGTCGTGCAGCGCAGCCCCAGGCGGCGCAGCCCGGCTTCGTCGCCGGGCGTGGATATGTGCGTCATGTGCATTTCGCACCCGCGCAGCTCCGGAAGCTTCTCCATCGCGATCTGCGCGGCCGGATTCGTCGTCCCCGATATCGCAAGGCCGATCAGCGCCTCGTCGAGGTTCAGGCTGGTGTAGTCGCCTTTCAGGATGTCGCTCTTCATGTGGCGGACCGCCTCGATGACTATCGGCGCGATCAGCGGAATCTGCGACGGTATGCCCGCGAGGCTCTTGACGGCGTTCAGCACCATGGCGGCGGCCGCGTGCAGCTGGTCGGAGTTCTTGCCGCACACGATTTCGCCGTTCTTCAGCACCACCGCCGCCCCGGAGAACACGCCGTCCTTGCCCTTGCCGCGCTGGCGGGCCTCCTTGGAGGTTTCGCGCGCGGGGATCACGGGCTTGCGGTCTTCGGGCTTCAGGCCGAGCTTGTGCATCAGCGCCTCGGCGCGCGCCACGTCGTCGCGCCCGGCCGCGCCCGAGGCGAAGTCGCACTCGTAGCGGAAATAGCGGCGGATGACCTCCTGGCGCGAGGCTTCGCACACGATGGCGTCGTCGACGATCCCGAACCCTATGCGGTTCACGCCCATGTCGGTGGGGCTTTTGTACGGGCACGGCTCGCTCGTCATCTTCTCCCATATCGCGCGCAGCAGCGGGAAGGCGTCGATGTCGCGGTTGTAGTTCACCGTCGTCTTTCCGTACGCCTGCAGGTGGTACGGGTCGATCATGTTGCGGTCGTGCAGATCGATCGTCGCGGCTTCGTACGCCACGTTCAGCGGGTGCTCGAGCGGCATGTTCCACACGGGGAACGTCTCGAACTTGGCGTAGCCGGCCCGGCGCCCGTTCTTGCGCTCGTGGTACAGCTGCGAAAGGCACGTGGCCAGCTTGCCGCTGCCGGGGCCTGGCGCGGTGACCACCACGACCGGCCGCTCGGTCGGCACGTAGTCGTTCAGCCCGTAGCCCTGGTCGCTCACGATGGTCTCGACGTCGTTGGGGTAGCCCTGGGTGGCGTAATGGTAGTACACGTTCACGCCGCGGTGCTCGAGCCGCGCGCGGAAGTGCTTGGCCGCCTGCTGCCCGGCGAAGCGCGTTATGACCACGCCGCGCACCAGAAGGCCCAGCTTGCGCAGGTCGTCGATCAGCTTCAGCGCGTCCACGTCGTACGATATGCCGAAGTCCGCGCGCATCTTCTTGCGCTCTATGTCGCCCGCGAAGATGCACAGTATTATCTCCGCATGGTCTTTGAGCGACTGCAGCAGGCGCAGCTTCACGTTCGGGTCGTAGCCCGGCAGGCAGCGCGCCGCGTGGAAGTCGTTCATCAGCTTGCCGCCGAACTCCAGGTACAGCTTGCCGTTCAGCCCGGCGCGGCGCCGGATCTCCTCCGACTGCTCCGACAGGTACTTTTCATTGTCGAAACCGATGCCTTCGGTCGCCATTTTCGGCACTCCATGTCTTCTTGGCGTTGGCTTGGAAACGTTCCCGGCGCGCGTCTCAGCGCAGAGCGGCCGCCTCGTCCAGCAGCGCCTGGATCTTCGGCTTGCATTTGCCGCATCCGCCGCCGGCCTTGGTGAAATTCGTCACTTCCTCCACGGTCGTGAGGTTGTTTTCGGCGATCACGCGCCGCACTTCGTTCTCGGAGACGCTGTAGCAGGTGCAGAGCATTTCGTCCTCGAGGTTGCGGTCGGCGTTCTCGCCGGTCTCGTAGTTCCTGATGGCGGCTTCGAGCGCCTCGCGGCCCATCACGCTGCAATGCATCTTCTGGGGCGGAAGCCCGCCCAGGAAATCGGCGATCTCCTTGTTGGTGATCTTGCGCGCCTCGTCGAGCGTCTTGCCTATCACCATCTCGGTGAGGGCGCTCGACGACGCTATCGCGCTGGCGCAGCCGAAAGTCTGGAATTTCGCCTCGGCGATGCGCCCGTCGGGGCCGAGCTTGAACGAGAACGTGAGCGCGTCGCCGCACGCAAGCGTGCCTACGGTCGCGGTGCCGTCGGGATCGTCTATCTTGCCTACGTTCCGCGGGTTGCGGAAGTGGTCCATCATAGTGTCGGAGTAGTTCCACATAATATGCCTTCCTGTCTGCAGAAATCCGCAGGCAAGTATACCACAATTCCGTCCGGAGCACCCTGCCGCGCGCAGGATGCGCGTCCCCGCCGCAGACGCGCGGCTACGGACGCACCGCTATCGCCTCGATCTCGATCTTCGCGCCTTTCGGCAGCGCGGCGACCTGCACGGCGGAGCGCGCGGGCTTGGTGTCGCCGAACATTTCGGCGTAGACGGCGTTCATCGCGGCGAACTCGCCGAGGTCGGCCATGAACACCGTGGTCTTCACCACGTCGGAAAGCGAAAGCCCTGCCTGCGCCAGGACCGCCGAGAGGTTCTGTATCGCGCGGCGCGTCTGCTCTTCGATCCCCGTTCCGGCGATGGCGCCGGTCGCGGGGTCGAGCGGTATCTGCCCGGACAGGAAAAGCGCGCGGCCGGTGTCGATGCCCTGCGAATACGGGCCGAGCGCGGCCGGGGCGTTCTGCGTGTGGACTGTCTTGTGCATCCTGGTGTCCTCGAGTGTTTCAGATTTCGTGTATGAAAAGCCCGCTGCGCAGCTTCGGCTCGAACCATGTGGACTTGGGCGGCATGAGCCTGCCGGCGTCGGCCACCGCGAAGAGTTCCGCCATGGACGTAGGGTGCATCGCGAAAGCGACGCCGCCGCAGGCGTCAGCGCGGCGCTCGAGCTCCCCGAGGCCGCGGATGCCGCCCACGAACCCGATGCGCGGATCCGTCTTGGGGTCGCCGATGCCGAGCACCGGCCCGAGGACGAGATTCTGCAGCAGGGACACGTCCAGCCCGTCGACGGGATCCGCCGACGCGAACTCCGGCCTGAAGCGGCAAAGGCGCCACTCGCCGCCGGAGTACATGGAGAACTCGCCCTTGGCGGACGGGCGGACCGGTCCGCGCGAAGGCTCCGACACCGTCGCGGCCTTGCCGACCGCGGAAAGCAGCTCCGCCGGGGACAGCCCGTTCATGTCCGCCACCACGCGGTTGTAGTCCATTATGCGCAGTTCCGAATCCGGGAACAGCACCGACAGGAAATAGTCGTATTCCTTTTCGCCGGTGGGGGCGGGGTCCGCGGCGCGGCGCTCCAGTCCCACGCGCACGGCCGAGGCTGCGCGGTGGTGCCCGTCGGCGATGTACGTGCGCGGAACGGCGGCGAACGCCGCCGTCAGCGCGGCGACGCGGTCCGCGGCGCGGACGGCGAAGACGCGGTGCCTTACGCCGTCGGAAGACGTGAAGTCGCACATCGGATCCTCCGCCGTGGCGGCGGACACGACGGCGTCGACCGCCGCGCTGCGGCGGTACGCCAGGAATATCGGGCCCGTCTGCGCGCCGACCGTGCCCACGTGGCGCACGCGGTCCTCCTCCTTGTCGGCGCGCGTGTTTTCATGGCGCGCCACGGCGCCCGAAACGTAGTCGTCCACCGCCACGGTGGCGACCACGCCGGTCTGGGTCCTGCCGTCCATCGTCTGGGAATACACGAAATACGCCGGCGCGGGCTCGCGCACGTAGTCGCCGCGCGCGATGCGCCCGCGCAGCAGGTCGCGCGCCTTGGCGTAGACCTCCGGCGCGTAGGTGTCCACGCTGTCGGGGAAAGACGTCTCGGCGCGGTCGATCGCCAGGAACGAGTCCGGATTGGCGGCGACCGCGGCCTTGGCCTCGGCGCGGCTGTACACGTCGTACGGCAGCGCGGCGATCGCGGCTTCCTTCCCGGGGGCGGGGCGCACGCAGACGAACGGACGGACGCGCGCCATTACACCGTTCTCACTTTCAGGACGTAGTCCTGCGCGGAGAGTTCGGCAAGGGCTTTCTCCGGGGCCTTGCTGTCGAGGTCGAGCAGCGTGGCCGCGTAGTTGCCGCGGCTCTTGTTGGTCATGTTGTCGATGTTCACCCCGGCGTCGCCGAAGATCGCTGTGAACCTGCCGATCGCGCCGGGCGCGTTGCGGTGCAGCACCACCACGCGCTGGGCGGTCTTGCACACGCCGAGCGAGATGTCGGGATAGTTCACCGAATGCGATATGTTCCCGTTCTCGGCGAAGTCGCGCAGCTCCTTCACCGCCATCACGGCGCAGTTGTCCTCGGACTCGCCGGTGGACGCGCCCAGGTGCGGGATCGCGATCACGCCGGGCTTGCCCGCGGTGCAGGGATTGACGAAATCGGTCACGTAGCGGTGCAGCCTGCCGGCGGCGAGCGCCTCCACCACCGCCTGCTCGTCGACCAGCAGGTCGCGGGCGAAGTTCAGCACTGTCGCGCCGGGCTTCATCGCCGCGATGCAGTCGCGGTTCAGCAGCCCGCGCGTGGCGTCGGTCAGCGGCACGTGGATGGAGATGTAGTCGCACTCGCGGCAGACGTCTTCGATCGAGACGGCGTGGCGCACTTTCTGCGACAGGTTCCACGCGGCCTGCACGGAGATGTACGGGTCGTAGCCGCATACGTCCATGTCGAGCGCGGCGGCGGCGTTGGCCACGCGCACGCCGATCGCCCCCAGGCCGATCACGCCGAGCTTCTTGCCGGCGATTTCCGTTCCGGCGAACTGCTTCTTCTGCTTTTCGGCCTTCTTCGCGATGTCGGGGTCGGCGGCGGACGCGCGCGCCCACTCGATGCCGCCCACGATGTCGCGCGCCGCGAGGAACATTCCCGCTATCGCCAGCTCTTTCACGCCGTTGGCGTTCGCGCCCGGCGTGTTGAACACCACGATTCCGCGCTCGGCGCACTTCTCGAGCGGGATGTTGTTCACGCCGGCGCCCGCGCGGGCCACCGCCAGCAGCCCCGCCGGCAGCTCCATGTCGTGCATGGCCGCGCTGCGCACGAGCGCGAGATCCGCCGCGGCGAAGTCCGCCGTCTCTTCATAGTCGCCGGAGAATCCGGCAAGGCCCACCTTGGCTATCGGGTTCAGCGCCGCATACTTGAATTTCATTTCGCTTTCCTTTTTTCGAAGTCGTCCATGAACTGGACCAGCGCCTCCACGCCTTCCTTCGGCATGGCGTTGTAGATGCTCGCGCGCATCCCGCCCACGGTGCGGTGGCCTTTCAGGTTCACGAAGCCCGCCGCCGTGGCCGCCGCGATGAACTCGGCGTCCAGCGCCTCGTCGCCCGTCACGAACGGGACGTTCATCAGCGAACGGTCTTTCTTCTCCACCGTGCCCTTGAACATGCGGCTGGAGTCGAGGAACGAATACAGGATCGCGGCCTTCTCCTCGTTGCGCTTCTTCATGCCCTCCAGGCCGCCGTTGGCGGCGATCCACTTGAACACCTTGCCGCAGATGTATATGCCGTAGCAGGGGGGCGTGTTGTAGAGCGAGCCGTTGTCGGCCTGCGTCTTCCACTTCAGCATGGTCGGCGTCCCGGGCAGGACGTCGTCGCGCACGAGGTCTTCGCGCACGATCGTTATCACCACGCCGGCCGGGCCGACGTTCTTCTGCACGCCGCCGTAGATCACGCCGTACTTCGACACGTCCACCGGCTCGCTCAAGAAGCACGACGAGACGTCCGCCACGAGGTCCCGCCCCTTGGTGTCGGGAAGAGTCTTGAACTTGGTGCCGTATATCGTGTTGTTCTCGCAGATGTACACGTAGTCCATGTCGTCCGTCACCGGAAGGTCCGAGCAGTCCGGGATGTACGAGAACGTCTTGTCCGCGGAGCTCGCCAGCTGCACGGCCTCGCCGTACATCTTCGCCTCGGAAAACGCCTTCTTCGCCCACTGGCCGGTGATCACGTAGCCGGCCTTGCGGTTCTTCATCAGGTTCATCGGCACCGCGGCGAACTGCTGCGACGCGCCGCCCTGCAGGAACAGGACTTTGTAGTTGCCGGGTATGCCCATCAGCGCGCGCAGATCGCTTTCGGCGTCCTTGATTATCTTGTCGTAGACCTTGGACCTGTGGCTCATCTCCATCACCGACATGCCGCAGCCCCGGTAGTCCATCATTTCATCGGCCGCCTCGCGCAGCACTTCCTCGGGAAGGACCGCCGGCCCCGCCGAGAAGTTCCATACTCTGCCCATTGTTTCGCCTTCGCTTTCTGTGGTGTTGATTTTGAGTGTTGAAGTATATCACTTTCCGCGCCGGAAATGAATACCCCAAAATCGGAACGGCAAGGCGGCGCGGCATCGCCGCCGCGCCGCCGCCTTGAAAAACGGGAACCAAGGTTGTCCTGCCATTTCAGATTCCCTTGTGTTTTCCGATGATATTCGTATACCCCCCCCCCCCGTTAGTCAAGGCTAACCTGGAAAGACGCATCCATGGATCGCGCGACACCGGCCAAACGTTGCGCAGAACGGTTCCGCTTTTTTATCTCGCGGCGCTTCCCGCGGAACTTGCGGGTGCGACGGGGAACCACGTCTGCATCTCGCCCGCGCCGCGGTGGCACCACGCGAAGTACGGCACGAGCGTCAGCCCCCCGCCCGAGAGCGCCACCATCCGCGTCGAGGCGATTTCGATCTCGCGCCCGGTGAATGAGACGTCCAGCGGCAGGCAGGCGTCCAGCGCCTTTCCGCCGTTGTCGATTCCCTCGGCGCAGAACACGAT
This sequence comes from uncultured bacterium, assembly GCA_902799715.1. Lineage (GTDB taxonomy): Bacteria > Verrucomicrobiota > Kiritimatiellia > RFP12 > UBA1067 > CADCBS01. The sequence goes on from CADCBS010000081.1 coordinate 6,773, forward strand.
CGGCCCACGCTCCACCGCGGCCCGCCCGCGATCCGCCGCGACCTTGCCGTTCGCCCTGATGCGGCGGACGGGCATGTCCATCGAAACCTCGACCACATCGCCAGCCTTCCATTCGCGGTCGATCGCGCAGTAGCCCTTCACGGGCGCGACTTCCACCGCCGCGCCGTTCACCGTCACGCGGAAATCATCCAGCGTTCCGGCCACGACCTGCCCGTAGAGATCGCTCGGCACCGGCCGCCCCGTGCACCACCCCGGCACGCGGATGTTGAGCGTGAAACGCCCGCGGCAATCCGCCACTTCGATCCTCGCGGCGCCATTCCACGGATACGCCGTCTTCTGCGAAAGCCTCACGTCGCCGCCGGCGAGCCGCAGCGTCGCCTCGCTTTCCACGAAGAGGTTCACGTACGCGGCGTTCCCTCTCGTCGCGTAGGCGAAGCGCCCGATCTGCGGAATGAAGCGCACCGCGTTCACGGGGCAGCAGCTGCAATCGAACCACCTGGAGCGCTTGTATCCGCCCTTCGACGCCATCGGATTCGGATAGAAGAACTCGTCGCCGCCGATCGACACGCCGCTGGCGAATCCGTTGTAGAGCGTGCGTTCCATCACGTCGATGTACTTCGCGTCGCCGTGCAGAAGAAACATGCGCTCGTTCCACAGCACGTTGCCGATCGCCGCGCACGTCTCGAGGTAGGCGTCGCAGTTCGGCAGGTCGTACTCGTCGCCGAACGCCTCGTTCGCGCCGCCGAGCGCGGGGTCGCGGTACTTGACGCGGCGCCTTGCGCCGATGCCGCCGTTGAGATGGAGCTTCTTCCCGACGACGTTCTCCCAGAGCGCGTCGATCGCTTCTACGTACGCCGGGTTCCCCGCAAGCGCCGCGACGTCGGCCATGCCGGCGTAGAGGTACGCGGCGCGGACGGCGTGTCCGAGCGCCTCCTTCTGCTCCAGCACCGGCTTGTGGTCCTGGTACGCCGCCCCCCATACGGGACGCAGGTCCTTGCGCCCGCGCATGTCGATGAAGTGCTGCGCGAGCTTGAGGTACTTCTCGTTTCCAGTCGCCCGGTACAGGCGGCATAGGCCGATTTCGATCTCCTCGTGCCCGGGCACTTCGCGGTTCTGCCCCTTGCCGGCGCCGAAGGTCTTCGCTACGAGGTCGGCGTTCTTGATCGCGACATCGAGCAGCGTGCGCTTGCCCGTCGCCTCGTAGTGCGCGACGGCGGCCTCGTAGAGATGTCCCGCGTTGTACAGCTCGCAGGCGTCGCGGTTTTTGCTGAACGGCTTCGGCCCCATCATCTTCGCCTTGTGCCCCAGCGTGCGGGCGGTGTAGAGATAGCCGTCCGCCTCCTGCGCGCCGGCGATCTTCGCGACGAGGCCGTCTATGTAGCGGTCGAGCTCCGGGTCGGGGTGCTGCACAAGCGTGTAGACCGCGCCCTCGATCACCTTGTAGACGTCGGAGTCGTCCCACGGCACGCCCTTGAAGCCGCCCTTCTCGCGCCGCGCGGCCTTCTCGAAGTTCGCGATCCGCCCGGTCTCCTCGCACTTGCTGAAATCCGTCTTGACGGTCACGAGCCTGTTCGTCTCGATGCGCGCCAGCCAGAACCCGCCCGTCACCTTCACGTCGTTCAGCGCCGCCGGCGCGTACGGATACCCGCCCGCGAAAGCGGCTCCGGAAATCACCGAAAAGACCAGCGTCTGCATCTTCTTCATTGCGATACCTCTGTAGTTTGAAAGGGCAGGCCCTTTCCGTATGTGATTTTCTGGACATGCCAAGATTGCGTCCATGCGGCCGGCCCTCATGGACGGCACGCGAAGCGAGCGCACCGCGCCGCCGGCGTTCGAAATGCCAACCGTCGATTTCATGTTGCGTATTATATTTTCCGCCGCGAAAAGCAAGCCCGCCGGACAAGCCGCAAGACGCCCCCCGGAGTGGCGCCTATTCCCGCCCTGGCCCCTTGCGCGCCTTGCGCTCTTTGGCGATGTACGCCGCTTCGGGGTCGCCCAGCTCCGCGGCTTCCTCGATCAGCCTGTTCGATCTGTACCCCACCTGTTTCCCGTCCCTCAGGATCAGGCAGCAGGCCAGAAGATACTTCATGCGTCCCTGGTGTTCGCCTTTTATCTTTTCACCCGTCTCAAGGTATTTCGCCGCCTCGTCCAGCACGTCGTTCCTGTAATAGTACTCGCATAGCGTGTTCAACGACTCGTAGTGGCCGTTCCCTGCGGCTTTGGCATACCACTTCATGGCATTCCGCACGTCGGGCTTCACGGTCTTCGTCCAGTTTCCGTCCCCGTCCTGCTCCGTGGCGCCCCAGTGCAGCGTCTTCGCTATTTCGTGCTGCAGGCGGCCCAACTTCTTTTGGTCGTAGTCGGGATCCCCGAAAAAACCGCCCGCCACCTCGAGAGGGCGGGCGTCTCCCGCCTTGCTCTTCGAATCTGCGGCTTTCTTGCCGCGCCGCTCCTGTTCAAGCACGCCCGCAAGCTTGATGCGCCATTTCAGGCACAATGCTTTTTCCCCGGCTCCGGCGCACGCCTCGACTGCATCTTTGGCGATCCGCCGCAACGTCCAGAAATTGGGATCTTTGCCGTTGTCCGTCACGGCCGCCTTGTCGAACCACGTTTCGGCCTCGGCATGCCTCCCGGTGCGGATGCACAGCCACGCCATGTCCGCGAATGCCCGGCGGTTGCCGTTCCGCGCCGCCATCCTCAGCCACTTTTCGGCTTCGACGTAGCGTTTTTTTTCGAAGCATCCCGCGCCCAGTTCCCGCTGCATGGAGACATTCCCGAGTTTCGCCCCTTCGGCCATCCACCGGAACCATGTTTTTTCATGTTCTTCTTCATCCTTCGCTTCATTCAGCTTTTCCGCGAGTATGAAACATGCCGCCACCGACCCTTTCGCCGCGGCCTTTTCAGCCCACATCCTGCCGTCGCGCTTGCATTTCGCCTTTTGCTCCGGATCCGCACCCAGCCGATGGATGCGGGACATGCAGATCACGGTCAAGCCTATCATCGCCCGCGGAGAACCCGCCTCCGCCGCTTTGCGGAGCCACCGCTCCGCCTCGTCCGCCTGTCCGTAACGGTCCTTCAGGTCTTTTGCGGGCGCATCGGCGCAATAATAGTCGTAGTAGTAGTCGGTATGCGCGAGTTCCTCGAAGGGGACAGGGTCCCCCCTCCTTTGCGCTTTCCCGACTTCCATGTAGAAGAAACTGTTCCCCATACCGATCTGGGCGTCGACATCCCCCCGCTCGGCGGCCGGCTTCAATATGCCGCGTATTTCCGCGAGCTCGCTGGCATCGAGCCCGCTTTTCACCCCCTTCGTCTGGAACTCGGCGATCCGTCTCGCGTCCGCAGGCGCGAGCGAACGCGGAACAGGCCCGTCCGCCTGCGACCGCAGCGCGGCGGAGAAGCATGCGGCAAGACAGATGGCGGCCAATGGCGCTCTTTTTTTCATGTGTCGCTCCTTTTCTATCCGGTGGAATCTACGCGCGCAAGTCTACCATAAACCGGATTCGCCTTTCCACCCCCGGCGCCGCCCACGCTTCTCCCGAAATAAGATTACGGTGCGGATGAAATCATATTGCGAATGTTTTCACTTTGGACATCCGACATCCGGCGACCGGCATCGGCTTTCCGACAATACCTAAATCGGAGGAGGGGCGCTCCCTCTGCGCTCGCGGCCTCTCTGCGCCTCTGCGTGAGGCCTTCAATCCTGAAATGAGATTACGGCGCGGATGAAATTAGGTTTTGGGGGAGGTAGACATTCTATCGGCGCAGAAATGAGATTACGGTGCGGATGAAATCAAAGCCGCCATCCAATGTATGCGACGATCCGGCAGGCAAACGGACCCGGTCTGTCCCCGACATGCACGATTCACGCCTGCCAGCACCCGGCATTAAGGATTTTGGGACTTCAAAGAATTTTGTGGATGGAGTTGCGCTACGCGCGACCACGAACCCGGCGGCATGGCGAATCGCCTGTCGGCGATTGGCGTCGTCGAT